>JAYVGL010000203.1:0-10048 GCA_043772175.1 Pyrinomonadaceae bacterium
GATCGAGATTAACCGCGAGAATTTCAAATTTTACGGGTGCGCGTTTCTGCACGTCGAGCAGTAAATCGAGCATCGTGTAGCTGTCCTTGCCGCCCGACAGACAAACCATCACTTTGTCGCCGTCTTCGATCATCGAAAAATCGCGGATCGCTTCGCCCATTTTCTTGAGCAGTTTCGTTTTCGTTTTACTTTCTACAAACAATTCTTTCAATCACCTTTTGTGTATAATAAATCCCTAGAGGTAAGACGAAATTATACTGTAAACATCAATAAAAGCCTATTCGCCGCCTTTGCTGCGCCGACCGCGTTCCGAGCGAAATTTCACTTAGTCCCAGTCTTTTTCCCATTTTTTGCGCCACACAAACGGACGTTTGCACACCGCGCGGATTTTTGTCGGCAAGTTTGATTTGGTATATTTTTTTCGTTCTATGCTTAAAGATTTACCCGTTTTCATCAATGAAGAGTTTTACACGCCGTCGGTTTCGCCGCAACAGTTAGACGCGCTGCTTGCCGATGGTTGGCGGCATTTCGGCGAGCAGTTTTTTCGTTACAATATAAATTTTTACAACGGTGAACTGCGCCGCGTTCTGCCGCTTCGTATTCGTCTGGCGAATTTCGAGATTTCAAGAAGCCAGAGACGCGTTCTGAAGAAAAATCAGGATTTACAAATCGTCTTTCGTCCGATTGAAATCACACCGGAGAAAGAGGATTTATTTGAACGCCACAAACAGCGTTTCGATCACGCCGTTCCCGATTCGCTGTATGATTTCCTTTCGCTTGAACCGGCAAGCGTCCCGTGCGAAGCGTTGGAGGTTTGCATTTATGAAGATAAAACACTGCTTGCCGCGTCGTTTTTCGATGTCGGCGCGACGGCGGTTTCGGCGGTTTACGCGATGTTCGACCCGACGGAGATTTCGCGCAGTCTGGGAATTCTCACGATGCTTTTGACGATTGAATACGCCGCGAAAAACGGCAAAACCTTTTATTATCCCGGCTACGCTTACGAAGGAAATTCGTTTTACGATTACAAAAAACGCTTTTCCGCGCTCGAAGAATTTGTCTGGAACAGCAAATGGAAAAATTTCAGCGCGTAATTATTCGTCCCCTTTCGTTCTCGGCAGTTCCTGATTTTCCGTCAAATTTTTCGTCCATTCGATATACTTTTTCGAGTCGAATTTTTTGCCCGTCGAATTAGTCGTCATATAACGCATTTGCCCGAAAACTTTGCGTTCCATCCACGGGCGGTCGTGTTTGCCGAAACACCATAAAATTCCCGCGTAAGAATTCGGATTGCGTCCGTCGAGACAGTACTTGTTGTTGAGATGTTCGAGAATCGCAAACGCTTCTTCGTAGTTGCGCGTCCACGCGATGACGTTTTTGCCCCACAGCATTCTAACGTAATTGTGGATTTCGCCGGTGATATTCATCTCGCGCTGCGAAGCGTTCCAGAGTTCGTCGTAAGTTTGGCAATTTTCCAATTCTTCAAGCGAATAAACGACTTCGCGTTTGTCGTCGGCGTGTTTACGCATCGTTTTCTGCACCCAATCGGGCAAGGCTTCAATCGAATCATATTTTGAATTAAAGCGCGTGAGATTATAGGAAAGCTCGCGGCGCACAATGATTTCTTCGAGATAAGCGTCTTTCGCCGATTGCGGCGCGTCTGAATTTTTCACCGCCAGCGCGATTTCGAGCGACGAGAGAAAACCGAAATGCAAGTAAGACGAAAGGCGTGATGAACCGTCTTTTTCCGGTTTATTGCGAGCGGCATCGTAATCGGACAGAATGTTTTCGAGAAACTTTTTCAGACGCTTGCGCCCGTTCGCCGTGCCGCCGTGATAAATTTCCGAAGGTTTAACGCTGTGGTCAATGTCGCAGGTCGCCACGAGTTGAACGATATTTTTTTCGATTACTTCCGTGTCAGGGCAATCAACTTTCAAATCAAGATTTTTAACCTTTATTTTCGCTTCTTCAAACGGCTGCAGATAATCGCCCAAAATCCTTTTGATTTTCGGGCGAATCGTATAAGCCGCGTATTCTTCTTTCTCAAATTTCGACATCGGAATCACGCCGTTTGAATCAACCGCATAAACCGGAATTTCCGCTTTTTCAACGATTGCCGCGTTGTGTTTCGGGATAATAAAACACGGAAAATCGTCGGTGACGATCAACGCCGCGTCTTTGGCGATTTTAGCGACGACCTGCCTCGGCGCGTCCTTATCTTGCTGCAAATAAAACACATATTTGATGCCGAGATTTTCAAATTCCCGACGTTTTTCTTCGACACCTTCGAGAATATAGGTGTGAAACCGGTCCGAAGCCCACGGATAATAAAACTTCAAACCTTCGTAAACGACGAGCGGCAGATTTCTCTCGTTCGCCTGTTCAATCGCGTAGTTCAGCGCGTGATTGTGCGTCGTGCGTTTGAACATCTGCATCCAATACAAAATATATTTGCCGTCGTTATTTGCCGGTTTGTCGTTCAGAAGTTGGACTCGTTCGCTGATTTGTTTCATATTTTTCCTTCTAAATGCGGAAACACGCACGAAGTAAGTGTGTCTTGCTTTATATCTCTGCGCCCTTACTTCGTGCGGGCTTCTGCAAACTTGAAAGTCTGTTTACAATAAAGTTTCACGCAAAGACGCGAGGAACGCAAAGCTAAAATCTATGAAAAAAATATCCGTGTTGATCTGTGTTCATCTGTGGACAATTTTTCTTTTTATTTCGGTTTCCGCCCAGGAATTTAAAACGATTCGTAACGGTGTCGAATATGCCGAAATGACTCGTGAGATTGACAAACTGCCGGTCAAAATGAATTTTCTGCGGCTCGATTTAACCAAAGTCCGCCTCAATGTCATCCACGCGATGGACGCAGCAATTGGTCTGGACACCACATCTTCGATAGCGAAACGGCACGGCGCATTCGCGGCGATCAACGCGGGATTTTTTAGATTGGATAAGAGCGTTTTCGCAGGCGACGAAACAGGCGTTCTAATGGTAAACAAAGACTTCCACAGCGAATCTTACGGTGGGCGTGTAGCCTTAATGATTGAGAATGTTTCTAACCGAACGAGAGTTTCCATCGAAAGAGCAAACATTAATGATGTCATCGAATTAAACGGTAAAACTTATGATGTCGGCAGAAACCGTGAACGCAAGAATGATGACCTTGTGCTTTTCTCAGACAGTTTTAGCGACACGACTTTGACCAATAAAAACGGAATCGAATTTTTTATAGAAAACCGTCGAGTTGTGAAAATCACAGATCAATCAGGCAGCAACAAAGTTCCTCAAAACGGTTATATTCTTTCCGCAAGCGGAAAAATGCGTGAAGAGTTGAAGAATTTAATCAGTCTCGGAACGAAAATAAATCGCTTCGTCAAACAAACTGCTCCAATGGATTCAAGGCAAGCCACTTTGTTCGGAACCGCCGAAGATATTGTTGGTGGCGTTCCGCAACTCATCAAAAACGGCAAAATTGAAATCACTTGGGAACAGGAAAAATCAAACAAATCATTCGTCGAAACGAAACACCCGCGCACGGCGGTTGCGAAATTAAAAGACGGCAAATTTTTGATGATAACGGTTGATGGCAGGAGCGAGGAAAGCGGTGGCATCGGACTGCAAAATTTGGCGGAAATCTTTTTGGAATTGGGCGCGACCGACGCGATGAATCTCGATGGCGGCGGTTCGACGACGATGTTTCTGGACGGCAAAGTCGTCAACAAACCTTCGGACAAAGAAGGCGAGCGCAAAGTCGGCGACGCGATTTTGGTTACGCTGCGAAAATAATTTTGACGAACAAACCGAATCCAGTCTTTGAAAGAGTTTCGTAGGAGCAAAATGTTTGTAGCTTTGCGTTCCATAAAAAGACGGAGTTTCGTAGGAATGGCATAAGGTTTTATGCCATTCCTATGAAACTCCGTCTAAAATAAACAATAGATTTCTACAAACATTTCGCTCATAACGGAGCTAAACTTTCCCATTGCTGCCCGAAACCTCATTAAAAGAATCTGCCGAGCGAAAAATAAATTCTGCCGCGCCCGTTTTCGTTGACGCTGCCGCCGAAAAATATCGGACCGAGCGGTGTTTCGACGACTGCGCCGCCGGTTAAGCTCTGGCGATAGTTCAGCGTGTTGAATTTTTCAAAAGCACTGCCGCCTTCATACCACGCGCCGACGTAGGCACGGTTTCCGAGAAATGTCGGGAAAATTTTCGGGTTGTGCAGAACGCCGATGCCGCCGCTGGCGTAATTGCCGGCGCGAAATTCGCCGAAACCGTAGCCGCCGAGCCGGAACGCCCCGCCGAGCGTGAATTGCTGAACCGGCGAAGCGTCGCCGCCGAAAGTCGTGCCGCCGCTGCCGAACGCGAATAAAGTATTCCGCTCGCTGATCTTTTGAAATAAAATGTTGCGCGTTTCGGCTTGCGTGAATTTACCGCTCGCGCCGGGACTGTCGAGAAAATAATTCAGAGTATTTCTCGACAAAATGCCGTGCGCCGGAACCTGCGCTCTGTCCAATCCGTCGTAAACGTAGCGCATCCCGAAAGTGCTGAACGCGCTTTTAACATTCGGCAAAAGCGGATCGCCGATGCGCCTTGAGAAGTTTTGATAACCGACGGTGTAACCGGCGCGAAGTTCGCTGTGCGGATTGAAAACATAGCCGATGTCGCCGCCGATTTGCGCGGTTTCCTGCAAGTATTCGGCGATGCGGATGCTTTGGACGAAGATGCTCAAACGTCGTCTTTCATACGACGCTCGCGGGGCAACGAAAAATTTACTGTTCGCCAGCGGACGATAAAATTCGGTTGCCAGCAAAGTATTCGAGCCGACGCTGAAATCGTTGCGCCATTCCGTGCCGTAACGTCCGACATCGAAAAACGTCAGACGCGCCTTGATGTTGAAATTGACGGAATCGGTTTCAAAACTGTTGACATCGAAACCCAATTCCAAACGCGCCGGTTTCTCGATGCGTTCGTCGGTTTTGTTCAGACGAATCACCAAACCCGTTTCGCCGCCGCGCTTCGTCAAGTCGTAGCCGAGGGCGGAAAATCTCCCCGTTCCGGTCAAATCGGTCAAGTCTTTCGCCAATTCATCCTGCTTGATGTTATCCAAAGGCTGATTTGCGTATTTATCGCCGAGTTTTTCCTCGACGGTCTCAATCGCTTCGCGGTTTTTGCCGTCAACGGCGACGAACGCCGGAACGGGCGCGGTTTCAGGCATTTTTCGGGCGCGGCGATTCGCCAGGTGCGTCCGCCAATCGGCTTCGTCGAGCGATAAACTTTTCAGCAGACCGATTTTCGCCGCCGCGCCTTGATAACCTAATTCGATAATTTGTTTACTGCTCGAAAAATCGGCAATCGTTACGTTTCCGAGTTCGGGCGCGATGATAAAATCCGCCTGCCGCAGACTGCGCCGTGAATTATCCAGCGATGCGATATTGATCGTTCGGGTTAACACGCCGAGCAAACTTTCAAGCGATTCCCGATCTCCCAACTGTGTTTCGATGTTGACGACAATTAAAATGTCCGCGCCCATCGCTTTGACGACATCGGTCGGAATGTTGTTGACGAGTCCGCCGTCCGCCAGTATTTTGCCGTTAATCTCGACCGGCGCGAAAATTCCCGGAATGGACATCGTGGCGCGTAACGCCCGCGACAGCGAACCGCTTTTCAAGGTTACGGACTCGCCTTTCACCATATCCGTCCCGACGGCGCGAAACGGAATCGGCAAATTGTCGAAATCATTGACGGCGGTGTAGCGTAAAGTCTCGCGGTCGAACAGCAAACCGATTTCGTGTCCGGGATTGAGGGCGTTCGGCAGTTTGAGGTTGTTCGCCCTGCCGCGCAAAGTGATCGGCGCGGGAATGTTGCGGCGGTCTTCCTTGCGGCGAAACGATAAATTATCGAAAGACGGCGAACCCTGAAGAAGTTTGTCCCAATCGAGCGAATTGATGAGTTGTTCAATTTCGGCGGGCGTTCTGCCCATCGCGTAAAGCGAGCCGACGAGTGCGCCCATACTCGCGCCGCCGACGTAATCAACCGGAATTCGGTTTTCTTCTAAAACCTTTAAAACGCCGATATGCGCGAAACCGCGTGCGCCGCCGCCGCTTAAAACGAGTCCGACGGTCGGACGCTTTTTCGGTTCGGTCGGAACGGTTTGAGCGCGAACGAAACAGGGGAAAATCGTCAGTGCAAAAACTAAAAGAGCGGCGGACAATCTTTTCGTTACAAAGCGTTTCGGTGAGTGCATAAGAAAATTTCAACACAACCGAACGAAGAATACAAAGAGCCGTTTGACCCGGACGGCAAAAATCGCCCGCGCCGACGAAATTTCCAAACGCTTCTGGATTGGCGGCGGGTTTCCGTTTACGAAGCGGGTTATGGCAATCTAAAAGCGGCGATTGAGCCGGCGGCAAACGACGGTTCGGAAGTTTATGCGTTTTTTTGACTTGCTACCAAAAAGCCTCTGGTTTCAATATTCGGTTTCCGTCGTCGGAATTTGTCTGACGCTGGCGACGCTGGAATTTTTTAATTCGCGCCTCAATTCCATCACCGTCGCTTTCGCGCTGCTGATATTTATTTTGCTGGTGGCGACGTTTATCGGCAGAAACCCGGCGTTGCTGACCGCTTTGATTGCGACGCTCGGTTTCAACTTTTTCTTTCTGCCGCCGGTGCGGACACTGACGATTTCCGATCCGCAAAATTTGGTCGCGTGGGCGACTTTTACGATTACCGCCCTTATCGTCGGGCAGCTTTCGGCTTCGGTCAAACGCCGCGCCGAAGAAGCCGAGCGGCAAAAAGACGAGATCAAAACGCTTTACGACGAACTGCAAATCGCTTTTGAAAAGGCGAGCGAAACCGAAGCACTGCGGCGCAGCGAGAAATTAAAATCCGCTCTGCTCGATGCCGTGACGCACGATTTGCGAACGCCTCTGACTTCGATCAAGGCTTCGATCACGACGCTGATTGACAATGAAAAATCCGGCGATTTCAAGCTCGATGCGGACAACCGGCAGGAATTTTTGTCGGTTATCAACGAAGAATCCGACCGCTTGAATCGCTTCATCGAAGAGATGGTCGAACTGGCGCGAATCGAAGCCGGCGAACTGAATCTGCGGCAGGCGTGGAGCGAGATTCCCGAAATTATCCAAGCCGCCGTCAGCCGCGCCGAACCGTTGCTGCAAAATTTTCATATCAGGATAATGCTCGAAAAGGATTTGCCGCTCGTCAAAGCCGATTCAAAACTACTGGCGGAAGTTTTTTACAATCTGATCGAGAACGCGGCGAAATACGCGCCGCCGAAAACCGCGATTGAAATTTCGGCGCGAAGAACCGACAATGAAGCAGTCGAGTTTGCCGTCGCCGACGAAGGCGCGGGCATTGCCGAAGAGATGCGCGAGAAGATTTTCGAGAAGTTTTTTCGCCTCAGCGACACAAAGCAAAACGAATACGCGCCGAGCGGCACGGGTTTGGGTTTGGCAATCGCCAAAGGAATTGTCGAAGCGCACGGCGGACGAATTTCGGCGGCGACAAACGGCGGCAAAAAAGGCGCGAAATTTATTTTCACAGTCCCGATTGGCGATGAATAATGTGGGATTCGGGATTCAAGATTTAGGATTCAGGACTTGGACTTGAGATTTTGAGTACTGAATCTTGAATCCTAAATCTTGAATCCCGAAGCCCGAACAACAATGGACATTCAAAAAATTTTAGTTGTTGACGACGAATCACAGATTCTGCGCGTTTTGCGGATGAGCTTAAAGGCGCACCGCTTCGACGTTCGCACTGCTTCGGACGGCGAATCGGCGGTTGACACGTTTAACGACTGGTCGCCGGATTTAGTTATTACCGACCTTTCGATGCCGTTGATGAACGGCTTGGAATTGTGCCGCAAGATTCGTAAATCGTCGGACGTGCCGATTATTATACTGTCGGTCAAGGGCGAGGAAAAAACGAAGGTCGAAGCCCTCGACGCGGGCGCGGACGATTACATTACGAAGCCTTTCGGCATTGACGAACTGCTCGCACGAGTTCGCGCCACGCTGCGCCGCGTCCCGAAAGGTAAGGAGAAAATCGAAACGAAAACCGAGATCGGCGATTTCGTGCTGAACCTCGAAACGCACCAGATTTTCGTCAAAAATCAGGAAATTCATCTCACGCCGAAAGAATTTGAACTGCTCGCCTATTTAATCAAAAATCACGGCAAAGTCATCACGCACCGCACTTTGCTGACCGCAGTTTGGGGCGGAAATTTCACCGAACAAACCGAATATCTGCGCGTTTTTCTCGGCAATGTCCGCAAAAAAATCGAACCGAATCCTTCCAAACCGACTTACATTCTGACCGAACCCTGGGTCGGCTATCGCTTCAATCCCGAATAAGTTCCGAATAAAAATCTTTACGAACTTTTTATAAACTTTTTAGTCCGTTTTTATATCCGAAATTTTAATATCTACATTGTCGGCGGAAAAATCGTGAGAAAGCGGTTTTCAGACGCAAAGGCGATGGAGAAGAAAATGACGGAGATTACGTTACGACTCGGACAAACCAGTGGAAATACCGCATCGGCAAACTCGGCTGCCGGGGCAGAGCAAATAAAGTGGCGAATCGCCGCGATGCTCGGCTTTGCGGGCGGGTTCTCGTTTCTGGTGATCGGTTTATTTATCAGCCTGCTCGGACGTTTTTTCGAGTCGGGTTTGACGGCGGCGGAGATGAGCCGCGTCGGAACGGTTTTGCTTGTTCCGGCGTTTCCGCTGATGTTTTTCGGAGCGCACGCGCTCGACAAAATATACGAAGAAAAGAGACAGCGCGCCGTCAAACGAACGGCATTCAAGGAAGTTAAATAACGACAATGAAAAAGATTTACGGAGCAGTCTTCGCACTGCTTTTTTCTATGCTTTCAAACGGCGCGATTCATTCGCAGCAGACGATTTTCAACGTTCCGACGACGGACGTTTTAGATAAGGGAAAAGTTTACGCAGAACTCGACGCATCGTTTAAATTCAATAACCAGGACGCGGCGCGAAGGTTTTCGAGCTTCGTTCCGCGCATCGTCATCGGCGCAGGGAATAATGTCGAAGTCGGCTTGAACGTCAACGGCAACATTCAGCCGGGTCTCGATTCGACGACTTTGGTTCCGTCGGTGAAATGGAAATTTTACCAAAACGGAAAAAAAGATGTCGTCCTTGTTGCGGGAACGAATGTTTATATTCCGGTTCGCAACCGCGCTTACAATATCGGCAGTTACTCATACGTCGCCGGCAGCAAGACGGTTAACAAAACTCGTCTGACGGTGGGCGGCTATTATTTCTCGAAAAATGTCGTGGCAACGGCGGGACGCGCGGGCGGACAATTCGGCATCGAGCAAACCGTCAACTCAAAATTTACGGTCGCCGCCGATTGGATCACCGGCAAACACGCGAGCGGCTATTTTACGCCCGGCGTATTTTACAAACCGACACCGAAAGTAACGGCTTATTTCGCGTATTCGCTCGGCAACGCTCAATTAAAACAGGGAAATCATTTTTTCCTGTTCGAGATCGGTTACAACTTCAATTGATGGTGAATGGTAAACGGTGAATGCCGAATGAAGGGCAATTAACCGTTTACCGTTCACCATTCACCATTAAATTTATGTTGGATTTAATTTTTATCGCGGCAATTATCGGATTTTTTCTACTGGCAATGGCTTATTTGCGCGGCTGTGAAAGCCTGCGGAAGGGAGAGGCGAAAAAATGAGTTTGGAAACGATCTTCGCTCTAATCGGCGCGGTTTTGCTGATGGTTTATTTGATCTACGCGCTGTTGCAACCGGAAAAATTTTAATTTAGTGGTAAGTGCTAAACGGTAAATGGTAAATGAAAGAAGTTTGCCGTATTTACCATTTACCACTTACCGTTTAGCACTATAAAAAATGACAACGAACGGCATTCTACAAATTATATTTTATCTCGTCGTGCTGACGCTTTTAGCGAAACCGGCGGGAATTTATTTGACCAAAGTTTACAACGGCGAACGGACGTTTCTCGACTTTGTTTTTCGCCCGATTGAAC
>JAYVGL010000204.1:0-19457 GCA_043772175.1 Pyrinomonadaceae bacterium
GGCGGTTTATGAAATGGAAGACAACGCCAAAACCGGACGGCGCGAGATAAAAGTCAACTTCTCCAACTGCGTCCACTGCAAAACCTGCGACGTGATGGATCCGTATCAAATCATTAATTGGGTTACGCCCGAAGGCGGCGGCGGTCCGAATTACAAGGGAATGTGATTTGGTTTTGGGTTTGGGATTCAAGATTCAAAATTCAGGATTCAGGATTTAATCTTGAATCCTGAATCCGGAACTTTAAATCCCGAATGGAATGTTATTTGCTGATGATCGCTCGAACGCACGAATCTCGTTCTAAAATGATACGAGCGTTGAAATAAATTCAAGGAGCAAAAGTAAAATGTCCATACCTAATAAAGACGAAACGGAAGGCAAATGGGAACAGGTGAAGGGAACGGTCAAAGGTAAAGTCGGCGAGGTAACCGGCGACCGTGATTTGGAAGCCGAAGGCAATGTGCAGAACACGGAAGGCGAAACTCAGGAAACTTGGGGCAAACTCAAGCGCGGTGTCGGCGACGCGGTTGATGAGGTCGGCGATGCGCTCAGCAACACCGGCAAAAACATTAATAAGTAAACTTTAGGATCATTCAGCAAATAGAAGGCGGCGGGCGATTATTTAAGTCGTGCCGCCTTTGTTTTTTGTCAATTGCACCGAAGTCAGACCTGCCGGCGCAGGCAAAAATGATGATGCTTCGGCGAAGACTGCAAAAGCCTTTTGCAAAGTTTCGGGAGCCTTTCGCCGCCGTGCTGAACCCTTCGCTTTTACGGTCGAGCGGTTTGGTATAATCGCGCAAATGAAATTAGCCGCCGCCGCGCATCGAGAATTGCAAGCGTTTTTCCGCGAATACCTAAAAGACGAAGGTTTTCGTCTGCCCGTGATATATTTTTACGCCGGAAAATTAACGGGAATACTGACGAATTTGATCGGTGTTCACGGCATCACGTTCGGCAGACACATTTTCATCAAACCGTCGCTCGTTTCGTTAAATCGAGACGGTCAGCCGCAGTTATCCAAAAACCTCGCCGCGCACGAAATCGTCCACACGCTGCAATACCGGCGCGAAGGCTGCGTCAAGTTTTTGTCTCAATACCTAAAGGATTATCGTCAGAATCTGCGAAAATTTGAAAAGCGCGATGCGTCGGCGCGGCAGTCCGCCTATCTCGAAATCCCTTCTGAAATCGAAGCCCGCGCCATCGCCGCGCAGTTCGTTGAATGGAGGAAGACGACGGGAAATGAAAAGTGGAAAATGGAAAATGGAGAGTGTTAAGAAGAAATTCCTTACTCTTCATTCCTCATTTTCCATTTTCCACTTTTCATTTCCTATCGAATCAAACTGCCGCCATTAGAGATTCGGTCAGTTGATTGGCGGCGTATTCGACATTGTTGTAAACGGCTTTCAGTTCATCGGCGTTGTCGGATTTAAAGCCTTCTTCCGCCTGCTGTAAAATCGTTTCGATGGCTTCCTTCTGCGCGGTCGGCAGCGACGAGCCGAATTCGTTAAGAGCCTTCTGCGTATTTTTTATCAGCGAATCGAGGCGGTTTTTCTGCGTAATCAGGTCTTTAGTCGAACGATCTTTCTCGATGGATTGTTCGGCTTGCATAATCAGCCGCTCGATTTCGTCCGGCGCGAGTCCCGACGAAGGCGTAATCTGCATCGCCTGTTCAAAGCCGGTCATTTTATCCCGCGCCGCGACGCTGACGATGCCGTTCGCGTCAATCTCGAACGAAACATCAACCTGCGGAACGCCTCTCGGCGCGGGCGGCAGACCGACCAATTCAAACTTGCCGAGACTGCGGTTGCCGCTCGAAACTTCGCGTTCGCCCTGCAAAATGTGGATTTCGACCGACGGCTGATTGTCCACGACGGTCGTAAAAGTCATCGTGTTTTTCAAAGGAATCGTTGAGTTGCGCGAAATCAATTTGACGAATAATCCGCCGCGAGTTTCCAGTCCCAAACTCAAAGGCAGCACGTCGAGCAGCACGATTTCCTTGACATCGCCCGTCAGAACGCCGCCCTGAATCGCCGCGCCCATCGCCACGACTTCATCGGGATTGATTTCCGATGACGGTGCTTTGCCGAAAACCTCCGTTACAGTGCGGGCGATAATCGGCGAACGGGTTTGCCCGCCGACGAGAATCACTTTATCAATATCCGATGGCTGAAGTTTCGCGTCCCACAACGCTTTCTGACACGGTTCAACCGACTGCTCGACCAAATCCTGCACGAGTTCTTCAAATTTGACACGGCTCAGAACCGAATTGATATGTTTCGGACCCGAAGCGTCCGCCGCGATAAACGGCAAGTTAATAGTCGTTTCCGTCACGCTCGAAAGCTCGCATTTGGCACGTTCCGCCGCCTCCTTCAAACGCTGTAAAGCCAATCTGTCCTGCTTCAAATCAATGTCGTTCGCTTCTTTGAACTGGCTGACCAGCCACGCGATGATTCTTTGGTCGAAGTCTTCGCCGCCGAGAAAAGTGTTGCCCGAAGTCGAGAGGACTTCAAACACGCCGTCGTTAATTTCGAGAATCGAGATGTCGAACGTCCCGCCGCCGAGATCGTAAACGACGACTCTTTCGCTTTTATTTTTATCGAAGCCGTAAGCCAGAGCCGCCGCCGTCGGTTCGTTAATAATGCGTTCGACCGTCAAACCGGCGATTTTCCCGGCATCGCGGGTTGCCTGTCGCTGCGCGTCGTCGAAATAAGCCGGGACGGTGATAATCGCCTCGGTCACGGTTTCGCCCAGAAATTCTTCCGCCGCCAATTTTAATCTTTGCAGCAGAATCGCCGAAATTTCCGGCGGGCTGTAATTGCGGGCGAGAACGCGGATGTGCGCGTCGCCGTTCGGAGCTTCCACGATCTCGAACGGGACCGTTTCGCGCATCCTACTGACTTCGGGCGAATTGAATTTGCGCCCGATCAAACGCTTGACGGCATACAAAGTGTTGCCCGGATTGGTCACGGCTTGCCGTTTGGCGATTTGCCCGACCAGCCGTTCGTCCTTTTCCGTAAAGCCGATGACCGACGGCGTGGTTCTGCCGCCTTCTTTGTTCGAGATAATCTGCACCGCGCCGCTTTCTAAAACGGAGACGCAGCAGTTCGTCGTGCCTAAATCAATGCCAATAACTTTGCTCATATTTTCAATTTTCGGATCGCAAATACTTTGCGAGTTTCTCTAATTTTCAGGCTGTTCGATTTCGAGTTCAGTAAGATTTTCTTCGGATTCGGCGAGGTTTTTCTGAGAAAGCGTGAGAGCTTCGGGCAATTTGCCGGTGTTTGAGGAAACGGAAACTTTGACCATTGACGGGCGAATGACTTTTTCGCCGATGCGATAGCCGCGCTGCAACTCTTCGGTTACTGTGTTCGACGCGATTTCGTCGGTTATTTCGGTGGCGACGGCTTCGTGAAAATGCGGATCGAAATTCTCGCCGACGGCGGCAATCGGTTCAACGCCCATCTCCGCCAAAACTCCGTTCAACTGTCGGCTGACCAATTCGATGCCGGCGTAAAACTGCTGGAATTCCATCGTCTTTTCGCCCGCGATGGTTTCGGTCGAATCAAGGGCGCGATCCATATTATCTATCACCGGCAGTATCTGAAAAGCCAGTTTGCCCGATTGACTGCGAAAAATTTCGGCGCGTTCGCGTTCGGTTCGATTCTTGTAATTCTCGAATTCGTGATGCCGCCGCCGCGCCGCTTCAAACATCTCTGCGCGTTCGTTTTCCACGCGAATAAGTTGAACCTGAAGTTTGGAAACCTCGTTTCGCAAATTGAAAAGCTCGATTTTGCTCGGCGCGTTTTCTTCGGGCGCGACGGGCGGCGCAGTTATTTCGAGTTCGGCGGGCGACAAATTAAAATCGAGCATTGCGCCGTCTGCTTGACCATCATCAGCGTCTTCGTCAATTTCGATAATCATTTCCGAAGTAATGTCCAAATCTTTTTCTTTGGCTTCGAGCTGGCGAAAAAATTCGTCAATCGAAACCGTCTCGGACGTTTCGGCTTCGACGGAAAAATCCGTTGAATTGTGTGAATCTGAATTGGAATTCATCTTAATAAAAGTTTAATTGTCGGGTAATTTTCAGGTGTCGTGATTAGTCTTTCGACATCATTCGTTCGAGAATTCGCGCTACGTAACTGACAATCGAAATCATACGGGCATATTCAATACGGGTCGGACCTAAAACGCTCAGAGTGCCGATGGTGTCGCCGCTGCCGATGCGATACGGCGCGGTGATGAGTGTGCAATTCTGCAAAGAAGAAGCTGCGTTTTCGCTGCCGATAATAACCTGCACATTGCCTTTGATCGAAGGATCGCGTTCGATGCAGCCGGTTAGAATCTGCACGAGCCGTGATTTTTCTTCGATAGTGCGGAGCAGTTCCCGCAATCTTTCGAGGTCGGCGAAATCGCGTTTGGTAAGAATGTTGGAAGTTCCGTCCACATAAACCTCGCCTTGATTGTCCGCTTCGTCTTCGATGCTCTGCGAACAAAGAATCATCGCCGTTTGCAGCATTTTGTCGAACAGAGCGGTTTCTTCGTGCATCAATTTGAGAATTTCCGCCCGAATCTGCGCCAGACTTTTGCCGCCGAATTTGGCGTTCAAATAATTTGAAGTCCGGTCAAGCTGCTCGTTCGAGAAAGTTTCTTTGAGCCGAATTATTTTGTTATGCACGATGTTCGGCGCGGAAACCATCACGACGAGAATGCGTTTGTCCGACAAATTGACGAATTCGATATGCTGCAATCTATCCTTTGCCAAACTTGGCGAAACGACGATGCCGACATTTTGAGAAAGAGCCGAGAGAAGCTGTGAAGTGCGCTCCATCAACCTGTCCGGCGCGGCTGACGAATCGAGTTCGTTCAAGCCTAATTCCTTATTTATAAGACGCAAGTCTTCGTCTGATAAACTCAGAATTCCCAACAGGTTATCAACGAAAAAACGGTAGCCTTTGTCGGTCGGAATTCGTCCGGCGGAAGTGTGTGGTTGCTCGACGAGTCCGATGTCTTCCAAATCGCTCATCACGCTGCGAATCGTTGCCGAACTCAACCCGGAAGCGTTCGCAAATTTTTCGGCGATTATTTTCGAGCCAATCGGCTCGCCCGTTACGAGATGTTCGTTGATGATGGCGGAGAGAATTATCTGTCCGCGAGCGTTCGGTGCAGAGAAACTTTTTACGGTTGTCGGGTTCTGTTCAGAGACAGCCATTTTTCCTCTGTTGAGTTTGAAGAATACCGCTTGAGAACGATATTCTTTCACTATTAAAACGAATAGCATTTTACAAAGTCATCTGTCAAGATTTATCAGTTAAACTATGACCAACAATTTTTTGCCCGACAACATTTCGCTCATCGGAAAATTTTACGAGGAAGCCTTTCATTTCTTTGATGATAAACGTGAAACGCCGGAAATCGTCGTCGAATTTTATCCGTATATCGGCATCAATCAAACGATTCGCGTCCGGCAGGGAAAAGTTCTCGTCCGTCTCGCCGAGCTTTGCCGCGCCGCGCCGCTGAATTTTCAACGCGCCTTAGCGTTTATCCTGACCGCCAAACTGCTGCGAAAAAGAGTCCCGAAACAAGCGACGGAAGTTTATCAAACTTATATTAAAAGCCGTGAAGTGCAGACCAGGGCGAGGGAAAGCAAGCGGGCAAACGGGCGCAAGATTATTTCGTCCGCCGTCGGCGAGCTTTATAATCTGGAAGAAATTTTTGCTCGAATAAACGCTCTTTATTTTCAAAGCTCGATTGCCAAACCGACTTTAACGTGGTCGGCACGGCAGACTTACCGTATTTTAGGACATCACGACGCGACGCACGAAACGATTGTCATCAGCAAATCTCTGGACGACAAACAAGTCCCGCTCTACGTTGTGGAATTCGTCGTGTTCCACGAAATGCTGCACATTTTTCACCCGACGGAAAACCGCGACGGCAGACGTTACAATCACACGCCGCAATTTCGCCGCAATGAAAAAAAATTCGCACATTTCGAGAAAGCGGAAAATTGGATCGAGGTAAATGCGCGAAGGCTTAAAACGAAAAGCACAAAGGCGAACGGCAAAAGGAAAAGTTAATTCAAATTTTTCAAAATTGTGCCGACAAAACCGAAATCCGAAACGGTTACGCGCTCGAAACCGTTCTCGGTCAATTGTGTTTCAGTCGTGTAAAACGTCGCCAACTTTCGATTTTCAGCTTTAGAGTCAGCCAAAACACCAACGATTTTTCTCGCCGAATCAGCGTCCGTGCCGAAGGTTGCCGCGACACTCCGACTTTCGGCGAATCTTTGAAACGCCGAATTTTTAGTTGAATTCTGCGCGGTTTGCAGACATCTCAAAACGCTCTCGCCGTCGCCCAGAATCAATTTACTTTCGATGAAAGCCGCCGCCAAAAGTTTATCGCCGGAAAACCAAATTTCCGCGTTCGATGTTTTTTCCGGCGGCTTTCTAAAGTCAATTTCCTTTGAAATCGAAGTTTTTAATTTCTCTGAATTTCTGACCGCTGCAATGGTTACGCTTTTTTCGCCCTCCGCGTCGAATTGCGCGGTTATGATCGGCGAATCAACCGCGCTCAAAAAAGTTTCCGCATCGGCGATTCCGTAAGGTTCGAGCAGTTTGCCGGAGAAACCGACCAGAATTTTTTCGCTCAAAGCGTCGGTGTTTTTCGCCGTTAATAAGAGCGAACCGCGCCAGGCGATCAAAGGATTTTGCAGATCATAGCGAGTCGCCGAATAAACGTCGGACGGCGTAAAATCGGCTGAACTATTCGTTAAATCAGCTTTTGCGATTAAAGTTTCTTTCAAAACCGAAACGGTTTCGCCCGTTAAATTAACGGTGTATTTATCTTCGATGCCGTGCGCCGTGCGATTTGCCGTCCAGATGATTTCTTTGGTCGTGTTCCGCAAAATCTGCGGCACGACGCGGGCGATAAAACTTCTTTCGTCGGTTTCCTCCGCCGCGCCGACAGCGAGCGAAACTCCCGCGAGATCGGCGATACGCTGCACGCCGTCGTTGGAAACATAACCGAAAGCCAGATTTTTGTCCGAGTATGCGCGATTGAAAAGTTCGTTCTGCGCCAAACTTTCCGCCGTTCCATTTCCGACCGCCAAACATCGCTCGATTGCCGCCGCATCATTTCCGAAATAAATCAAACCGTCTCGCACGAACGCGAAAACTCGCCGGTTATCCTCAGCCGTCCAGATGAAAAAAACACCGCCGTCTTTTTCATTTCTTTCGAGTTTCGCCGTTTCGCCGTAACTTTTTCGGACGAGTTTGTCGAGCCGGTTTTCAGCCAGCGCGACCGCCTGCCAATTCCAGGCGTGCGTGGCGGCGATGGCGACGAAGCGCGGTTTCAAACTTAATGCGGTATCTTCCGCCGAAGTTTCAAAACCTGTAACGGCGACTGCGATTTGAATATCTTTGAGCGCGGAGAAACCCGTGTTTTCTTCAGCCAGCGTCTGGAAAGCCTGACTCGCCGCGAGCGATTCGAGCGTTGCGGCGACATCGTTCGTTTCCAGATAAACGAGCGTTTCACGCGGCACGAATTTTCGCAAATCGGTTACTTGCGGACGGCGGCAGGCGACCATTGAAAACGCCGCGATGATGAAAAACATCTGCGCTCTTTTGATGTTCTGAAACCGGCGTTCGGACATTCGGGCGATCAATCCGCTCGGAAAATTTAAGCGTCTGTGAACAAAAAACATTTTTATAATTTTCGCGGAACAAAAGAAAAAATTCGGTGTCTATACCTACGACGATTTTCCCGAATTCGGTTGGCATCGGCATCAGGAGAAAAAATATGTTAAATCAATTAATCGAATCAAACGATCATACCAAAGAAAACAAACGGCGCGGCGGATTTCTATTAATGACCTTTTTCGTCGTCTGTTCGATATTTTCGAGCGGGATTTTATGGAGTCTGTTCGCCAAAGATTTAGGAACGAGTGCGGATAGTCTGGAAATCTCGGCGTTAGTCGCGCCGCTGACAATAGCGGACGAACAGCCGCTGTCGAAAGACCAATCGCCGAAGCAGTCGAAAGCCGCGCTGAACGCCGACGTGCGAACCAAAATCATTCAGGACATCAGCGAAACCCCGAAGGAGATTCCCGATAAAGTCAGCAACACGAAATCGAACGTGCCGCCGCGCCATCCGAACAATTTGACCGTCGTCGGACGCGATAATATCAGCGGCGAAAATGCTGCCGCCTACAACGAAAGAGGAACGATCAGCCCGGACGGAACCGGCATCGGCGGAAATATCGGCGGAATTTCAAACGGCGATGCTGACTCGACCGCCGCGAAAGTTCCACTGCCGCCGCCGCCTTTCGTCAAAAAAGAAACGGTTAAAAAGCCGCCGCAAAACATTTCGCTCGGCGTGATCAACGGGAAAGCTATCAATCTCGTCAAACCGCCGTATCCGCTGCCCGCCAGAGCCGTCCACGCCGACGGCGCGGTTAATGTGCAGGTAACGATTGACGAAAAAGGAAACGTCATCGCGGCGAACGCCGTCAGCGGACATCCGCTGCTGCGGCAGGCGGCGGAAAACGCGGCTCGCGCCAGCAAATTCGATCCGACGACTCTGAGTAATCAAGCGGTCAAAGTTTCCGGCGTAATCGTTTATAAATTCGCGGCGCAGTGATTTTTATCGAACGTCAAAGTGAAGGGCGCATCGCCGGCGATGCGCTCTTTTTTGTTGAAAATTCGATTAAAATCACTGCGCCCCGAAACTTCGTGCGGGTCGAAACGGTTTACGCCGGACACCGGCGGACGCGAGCGGCAAAATTAAAAATCGCGCCTGCCAAACGGCTGATTCGCCCGCCGAAGATGCCGGACGACGATATTTTGTGTCCAACATTCGCAATTTGTTGTAACATCAAACTACCCGAAAAATTTTCGTAGATTTACAAAACACAACATAAGGAAAAAGAAAAAATGCGTTTGAATATAAAAAGTTTTTTAGCGGCGGCTCTGTCTGCCGCGTTTGTGGTGTCGGCGATTCCGACATCGCCCGTTAGTGCCGAAGAAGGAATGTTTATGCTCGACAAAATCGCCGGCTTGCCGCTCGCGCAGAAAGGTTTGAAAATCAGCCCGAACGAGATTTACAACCCGGACGGCAGCGGTTTGTCGCAGGCGGTAATCAGACTTTCAATCGGCTGTTCCGCCGAGTTCGTGTCGCCCGACGGATTGATTTTAACCAATCATCACTGCGGCTTCGACGCGCTCGTCTCGGCTTCGACGACCAAAGATAACTACGGCGAAATCGGCTATAAAGCCAATGACCGCGCCTCGGAATTGCTCGCCAAAGGTTACAGCATAGACATCACGCTCAAGGAAGAAGACATCACCGCGCAAGTTTTAAACGGCATTGACCGCACCGACGCGGCAGCCGTCAAAAGCCGGACCGATCAACTGCAAAAAGAAGAGCAAACGAAAATGGGCGACGGCGTGAAAGTGCAGATTCAGGCACTCAACGACGGCTTGTTTTATTACCGATTCGTTTACCAGACGATTCAGGACATTCGCGTCGTTTACGCGCCGCCTTACAGCATCGGGCAATACGGCGGTGACCCGGACAATTTTGAGTGGACGCGGCACGGCGGCGATTTTACGTTTCTGCGGGCATACGTCGGCAAAGACGGCAAATCCGCGCCGTATTCAAAAGACAACGTGCCTTTTCGTCCGAAACGATTTTTGAACGTCTCGACCGACGGTTTGAAAGATAATGATTTCACGATGATTATCGGTTATCCGGGCGGCACGAACCGCTACCGCGAAAGTTTCTCGGTCGAATATAATCAAAACGTCCAACTGCCGTTCACCGTTGATTTTTTGAGGGCGCGAGCCGAAGCGTTAGAGCTGATCGGGCGGACGAATCCGGCGAAAAAAGTCGCGCTGCAAAGCGATGTTTTCGGTTTATACAACTCGCTGAAAGCCGAAGACGGCGGCGTAAAAGCGATGAAGCGGGCGAACATCGTCAGCCGCAAACAAGCGGAAGAAGCGCAGTTGCTGGCGTGGATTGCCAAAGACGCTTCTCGCGCCAAATACGGCGAGGCGTTGAATAATCTGAAAAACGCTTACGCCGAATTCAACAAAACCGCGCCCGCCGATTTGATTCTGCGCGGAATGCTGCAAATCGAGCCGGTCGCGTTTTCGTTCGGCGCGTTGAGCGGACGGGCGAGCAAAACCGATTTGAAAGAAGGAATTCCCGATCTGCTGAAAGGCGAACCGGTTGCCAACCGCGAAAATTTCAAGTCTTTACTTCGCAAAGCCTCTGAACTTTCTGCCGGTCAGAAAATCGCGGCGATTGAAAAGCGTTTCGGCAGTTTGCAGGGCGCAGTTCGCGCCGCCGCCGAAGACGACTTCGCCCGTAAAGTTTTTGAAGACGCATCTTTCACGACGGAGAAAGGCTTAAACGACTTGGCTGAGATGTCCGCCGAACAGCTTCGCGCTTCGAGCAATCCGCTGTTGAGCCTGATCGTCGAACTCGGACCCGACATCGCGGCGGCTTTCGGGCGACAACAGGCACTCGGCGCGAAAATCGGTCAGAACCGACTTCTTTACACACAGGGAATGATCGAGATGAAAAGCATCACGCCTTACCCGGACGCGAATTTCACGCAGCGATTTACTTACGGCGCGGTTAAAGGTTACTCGCCGCGTGAAGCCGAAACGCGCACACCGTTCACGACTCTCGACGGCGTTTTTGAAAAAGATACGGGACGCGAGCCGTTCAGTTCGCCGGCGAAACTGCGCGATTTATGGCAGCGCAAAGATTTCGGCGTTTACGGCGTGAACGGCAGTGTGCCGGTTGATTTTCTTTCGACTAACGACATCATCGGCGGCAATTCCGGTTCGCCCGTAATGAACGGCAGCGGCGAACTCGTCGGCATCGCGTTCGACGGCAATTACGAAGGTTTGGGCAACGACTTTTTCTTTAACCCGAACCTGGGCAGAACGATTTCCGTAGATATTCGCTACGTGCTTTTCATCACCGAAAAATTCGGCGGCGCGGGTTGGATTCTGAAGGAAATGAACATCAAAGGCAAAGCCAAATCAATGACGGCGGCGAATTAAAGCCGTGAAATATCAACAAAAAAGCGCGGCGATAATTATCGCCGCGCTCTTTTTTGTTAAAATCAGAATCGTCTATAAATCCAAATCAATTTTCGCTTTGACCGAAGTTCCCAGACTGTTGTAGAATTTGCCGAAGTTCGGGCTGGCGAGATTATTCTGAATATCGCGCGGGTTGAAATGATTGGTCAGATTGAAAAGCGCGACTCCGATGCGGGCGCGTTTTTTGTCGAAAAACGGAATGGTGATTCCCTTGGTAATCTGCAAGTCGAGCGACAGGTAATTCGGGAAACGTCCCGCCTGATTGCGCGCCCCGACGAATTCGAGTTTTTCGTTAACGGCTGAAAAAGGAAAACCGGAACGCATCTCGAACAGCGGCGCGACGCGAATGTCGTGCGGCAAATCAATCTGCCCGTAAAGCAGAAAACGGTGCGGCGCGTCGAACGAGAGCCGCGTTGATTCGTTCGGGCGGACGACGAACGCCGGAAAGTCGCCGAGAAATTTGTCCGCCGTGTTCAAATCGCCCGTCGCCTTCGACAAAACATACGAAACATTCCATTGTCCGAAGCGCGGTTTGTTGTAATTAACCAGAAATTGCAGTTCGCGGTAGCGCGATCTGCCGTCGCTGCTCAAAACGATTTGACCGGAATTAAAGCCCGTCAAAATCGGCTCGACCAGCAATTCGTTGCGGGTTTTGCGCTGCAAATAACCGATTCGCGCCGTTAAATTTTTCGTGATGCCGCGATCAATCTGCAAATTCCAGCGAACGCTGCGCGGCGAATTGATGTCGGCGGAAATGGTGTTTCTGAACATGACCGGACTGCCCGCAACGGTTCTGCCGTCCGCCGCAAAATTCGTAACGGTGCGTTCCGGCACATTGTCGAAACGCGAGCCGCGACCGTCGGAGTTGTTGCTCGAATCGTCGTCGAAGTCTTCCTCGAAGCGGTCGTTGAAATAACCGGCACTCGGCAGTGTGCGGTCGTAAAACAAACCGATGCCGCCGCGAATAACGGTTCGGCTGTCTTTGAAAGGCGAATATAAAAACGAGAATCGCGGCGCGACGTTGTTCGCCTCGCTCACGCCGTCGCGGTCAAGCCGCAAACCGAAATCAAGGGTTAATTTCGGATTCAGAATCCAGCGATCCTGAACGAACGCGCCGACTTCGTTGTAGCCGTAGCTGAAATACTCGGTTTTTGTAAAATCTATCCGCTGCGCCAGCGTGTCGTCGCGCCGCCGCAAAAAAATCGAATTGTAGCGAAAACGCCCGGAAACATTGGCGTGATTGTAGTCGAGTCCGGCTTTAAGGGCGTGCTGACCTCTGAAATCGAACGGCTTGAAGTAATAAGTTTCCTGAATTTGCAGACGATTGGTGCGGCGGCGCGTGTCGGCGAAATAATTGCCGCGATTGCTCTCCGGGGCGATGGTCAGCGGCTGCGAACCCTGCGCGAAAACGTCCGCGTCCGACGATTTGTAGCTGACGGTCGAAGAAAGAAACGAAGTATTTTTGAAAATAGACTGTTCGGAAGCCGACACCAGATAGCCGCGCTGTTTGACGTTCGGAGTCGTCGCCGCCGGATTGAACGTGTCGAGTCCGAAAAAGCGAAACTTCTGCGGGAAAAGCGCGAAATTAAATTTCAGGACGTTATTTTTATTGATCGTCAAATCAAGCTGCGTGAAACCGTAGAAACCTTCCAAAGCCGTACTGTCGAGCGGTTTCGGCTGGCTCGGCACGAACGAGCGCGTAAAGCGGTATTCAAACGATTGCAGAAACGACAGACGATTTTTTATCAGCGGTCCGCTTAAAGTCAGGCGCGGGCGAAACGAATCAACCTTCGTGGAAAAGACGTTGTGAAAAGTCGGGAAAAAACGGGCGGCGGAGATTTTGAATTTTTCGCCGCCGCCTTTGGTTTGCAGATTGGTAACTCCGCCCGTGAAATTGCCGAACTCGGCGGAATACGGATTTTCCTCGATTTCGACGCTCGACGCGGCTTCGAGCGGCAGATTAAACGACGACTCGCCGGTGACGGGATCGGTTACGTCCACGCCGTTCACCGTGTAGCCGCTTTGTCCGGCGCGAGTTCCTTTGACATAGCTGCTGCCTTTGGAATCGTTGACCACGCCGGGCGTGAGCGGCAGTGCGCTCTGGTAATTGTCGGTGCGAAAAGGCTGGCTTTGCAGCGTTTCGGCGCGAACGATGTTGGAAGTCGTCGTCTCCGAAGTGCTTAAAAGTCCTTCCTCATCGCGGACGACGACGGTTTCGGCGACTTCGACCGTCAGATTTATTTCAACCATCAAAGTCGCGCCCGCCGCCAGAGTAATTTCGCGGGCGACGGTGGGCAATCCGACGGCTTCCGCCGTCAAAGTGTATTTGCCCGCCGGAAGACTGTTGAAAATAAATCGTCCGTCCTCGCCGGAAACGGTCGTGAGCAAAAAGTCTGGGACGGCGCGGTTGGTCAGCGTTAATTTGGCGTTGGAGAGAATCGTCGTCTGGGAAGCCGCGCCGCCCGTCGCGGCTTGGACGATGCCTTTGATAACGGCGGAACTGTCCGCCGTCGACGCTTCGGAAAACGAACTGAAATCGTTTTCCGGCGAGAACGAGTAAACGCTCAACGCTCCGAACACGAACAATAAAAACACTATCGCGGCGCGGTTTTTCATTTTGATCTCTCCTTTGAAAGCGATTTGCCGTGATCCGAAACGGCTAAAAACTTCGACAATTCACAGAAAAGATGGCTTTCGCCGGTTTTCCGTTCAAGACTTTTCCGAATTGTAAACTTTTGAATGTGCTTGACAATGAATATACATCGTTTCGCGCCGACTGGAAAGGCATTCGGTCGCCGATGTGCAAAAACAGTTCGGCGATGACCGCTGAAAGTTTTCGATTCGATGGTCGGCGTGATTTGCGGCGAGCGCGGAAATCAGCCGACATCAACGCCGGCGGACGGTTCAAGGTTTCGGCGAAACGACACAGGGCGCGGCGGCGGCGCGGGTGAGACGCACGGGTTTCGCGGGTTTTTCGTTTTCGACCGGCATTTTGCTGATCGCTTCGACGATTTCCATTCCTTTTGTAATGCGCCCGAAGGCGGCGAAAGTCCCGTCGAGGTGTTTGGCTTCGCTCAACAGTATGAAGAAATTCGTCGTCGCGCTGTTCGGCTCGCCGCCCCGCGCCATCGAAAGAATGCCGCGCTCGTGTTTAATTAAATTCGGTTCGTCCGGCAGATTGCGCCGCGCTCGTTTGTCGAGTTCCGGCGACATTTTCGGGCGCGTGAACAAATCGCCGCCCTGGATGATAAAGCCGGGGACGACGCGGTTGAAAGTCGTGCCGTCGAACGCGCCCGCCGCCGCGAGATTTAAGAAACTTCGCACTGATTCGGGCGCACTTTCGGGAAACATTTCCAACTCGATGACACCGACTTCGGTTTCGAGTTTGACGCACTGCGCTGCCATCTGTGCGACGGTCGCTTTTTCAAACGCCTCGATTTTTGAGGCGGCGACCGGACGCTGATTCGTCTTTTTAGCGGGACGCGGGGCGGTTTCTTTGGCGGGCGGCGTTTTCGCCTGCGCGTTCGCCGCGAAAACAAATGCGAATATATAGATGGCGGTTAAAATCAGATTTTTCAACATCGTATTCTCCAATCCTTCAAAGTTATGCTCTTCTTTTCGACGCAATGCCGATGATTATTTTATCACCAACGCGCCGCCGTTTTCGATTCGTCAGCATTCTTCTTCGCAAAAAACTTCGCGCCGGTTGGCGTTCGTGTATTACAATGCAGATAAATTATGACTTTGCGGCTGACACGATATATCGAAGCGGTTGACTGGATTTCGCCGGTCGAAGTGCGCGGGCGCGTCACGGAATTGGTCGGGCTTTTGATTCGCGCCGGTGTGCCGAATGCGCGGGTCGGCGAGATTTGCCTGATTCGCTCGCCGCACCAGCAGAGGGCTTTGCGGGCGGAAGTCGTCGGTTTTCGCGGCGGCGAGGTGATTCTGATGCCGCTCGGCGAAATCTCGGATGTGGCGATGGGCGCGGAAGTCGTCTCGACCGGACAATCTCTGCGCGTCAAAGTCGGCGAAAATCTTTTGGGGCGCGTTCTGAACGGTTTGGGCGAACCGATTGACGGACTCGGCGCGATTGAAAACTCGATTGAATATAACGTGATGGCAACGCCGCCCGATCCGATGCGCCGCGAAAGAGTCGTCAAACCTTTCGCCACCGGAATTCGCGCCCTCGACGGCGTTTTAACGGTCGGAGTCGGGCAGCGCGTCGGCATTTTTTCGGCGGCAGGTGTCGGCAAATCAACGCTTTTGGGAATGCTGGCGCGAAACACCGAAGCGGAAATCAACGTCATCGCATTAGTCGGCGAACGCGGGCGCGAGGTGCGCGATTTTCTCGAAAACGATTTAGGGAAGGAAGGTTTGAAGCGTTCGGTGGTCGTCGTCGCTACATCGAACGAGCCGTCGCTCGTCCGCCAAAAAGCCGCGTATGTTGCCACCGCCATCGCCGAATACTTCCGCGATCAGGGCAAAAAGGTTTTGCTGATGATGGATTCGGTTACGAGATTTGCGAGAGCTTTGCGCGAAGTCGGACTCGCTCGCGGCGAACCGCCCGCCCGCGCCGGATTTCCACCGTCGGTGTTTTCCGAGCTGCCGCGCCTGCTGGAAAGAACCGGCAATTCCGACAAAGGTTCGATCACGGCGTTCTACACGGTTTTAGTCGAAGGCGACGATTTGACCGAGCCGATTGCCGACGAAACGCGCTCGATTCTCGACGGACACATCATTTTATCGAGAAGCCTCGCCGCCGCCGGACATTATCCGGCGATAAACATCGGCGAATCGGTTTCGCGCGTGATGTCTGCCGTCGCCGCCGACGCGCACGTCGAATCAGCCCAAAAACTGCGCGAAGTCCTGGCGACGTATGAAGCAAACAAAGATTTGATTTTAATCGGCGCGTATAAAAAAGGCAGCGATCCGCGCACGGATTTCGCCATCAGCAAACTCGACGCGGTGAACGCTTTTTTGAAACAAGAAATCAGGGAAAATACGCCCGCCGCCAACGCAGTTAATGATCTGCGAAAAATTTGGTGAGAAATAACGATGACGATGAATAAAACACAGAAATTTAAATAACCGGATAAAACAATTTTGTCAGTCCGCCGAACGGAACGCGGCTAATCTATAAAAAGATTCTGTCCAGCTACTTATCATTCATCATTCAGCATTAAAATTATCCCTGCGCGAAAGTTCCCATCCGGCTCAGTGTGTAATCTTGCATATTCATCAATTCGTCGAGCAAATCGAGCATTTTCGTCGTCGCGGCGAGGTCTCTGTAAACGCGCTGATTGTAAAAATCGAAGTCATTTGAAGCGTTTTCGGTGAGCGGCGAAACGTCTCTCGCATCTTTCGCATCTTTCGGTTGTTCGTCCGGTTCATCGCGCTGCTGTTCTTTTTCATCGCGGGCGACGGCGACGAGGCGGCGCATCTGATTTTTCTGTTTTATCAAAAGATTTCGCAGAATTTGGCGGCGCATCACGGGCGACAGATGACGCAGTGCTTCGAGGTTTCCGGGCGGCGCGAGCAGTCCGCCTAAAACCGACGGCTGGCGATTAAGTCCGAGCAGTGCGTCGGTCGCCGAACCGCCGCCGCTGGAACGCAATTGTTCGGCGGCGAGAGTTTGCGTCGCGTCGCGCCCGGTAACGACTTCGGACATTAAAGCGTTCTGCGTCAGAGGCGTTTTCGGCGGAACTCCGACCGGCTGACCGATTGCGCCGCGCCCGACACTCTGATCGCTCAAATTGTCCGCCGCGTCGTTCGGCTGTTCGTTGATCGGCGGCTGAACGCCGACTTTATTGACTTCGAGCATCTTTTTATTGATAAAAGTAAGTGAACAAACTAAATAACCGAATGCCGATCCGGTAAAATTTTTACGACTGCTCAGAACTAAATCTCGATCTGAGTTCAGGACGGGCAATCCGAAATAAATCATCGTCATCGAACATCGACTAATTATTAAACTATGCGCTGTTCACTGTTAACTATCCATTGTCAAACGAAACATTTTCCCGTTTGACAATGGATAGTTAACAGTGAACAGCGAACAGATGCCTCCGCTTTCGATCACTTTGCCGATTCCGAACTGACGCTAATCATAATAAATCAGTGTTTCGTATTCTCTTCATTCAAAGAATAAACCCAGCGCAGAACCTCGGCGACGGTTTCGTAAAGTTCTTCGGGAACTTCGTTGTCAACTTCGATTTCGTAGAGCGCACGGGCGAGCGGCACGTCGCGCAGCATCGGAACGGCGTGCTTTTTGGCGATTTCGCGGATTTGTGCGGCGATCAGTTCCGCACCTTTGGCGACGACCAGCGGTGCGCCCATATCGGCGCGGTCGTATTTCAGAGCGACGGCGATGTGCGTCGGATTGACGACGACGACATCGGCTGTTTTGACCGTTGCTGCCGAATTCTGCGCCAAAATCTCGCGGTGAATGTTTTTCCTCAGCCACTTTGTCAGCGGATCGCCTTCGGATTCTTTGTGTTCCTGTTTGATTTCCTGCTTCGACATTTTCATCTGCTTTAAAAACAGAAACCGCTGCAAAAAGTAGTCGCCCAAAGCCAAACCGACGAGCATCAGAGCGATGTAGAAACCGATTTTCAGAATCAGCGCGAATAAATAAACGAAGACGCTGCCGGCAGGCTGACTCAGTAACGAAGCGATGTTCGGAATCTCGGTGTAAATCACCGACGCGGCGACGACGAAGGCGATGATTGATTTTAATAGAGTTTTGCCGAGTTCGAGATACTGTTCCGGCTTTAAAAATCTTTGTTTGAAGGCTTCCGCCGGATTCAATTTATTTAATTCGGGCTTCAAGCCTTCGACGGCGAAGAGTGCGCCGACTTGAATATAATTGAACAAAATCGCGCCGAGAAACATAAAAATAAACCACGGCGCGAGTGCCGTCAGCATATCGAACGCGCCCTGCGTCAAGATTTCCAACGCCCGCTCTTTGGTTAAAACGCCGTCAAACGCGCCCGCCGTTTCGATGCCGCTCTTCATCGTCCGCATCAAAACCGCCGCCGTCAGCGTCCCGCCGAGCCACAAAATACAAACCGCCAGAAGCAGCATCAGTGCCGAAGTCAAATCCTGACTTTTCGCCACTCGCCCTTTCCGGCGAGCGTCGCGCAGACGCTTCTCGGTCGGTTGTTCGGTTTTTTCGCCGTTCACGGTTTCTTAATGGTGAATGGTGAATGGTGAATTGAAGACAATTTCTTAATTCACCATTCACCATTACTGACCTCCTCCGTCCCGTAATCGGTGCAGAACGGAAAGCAGTTTGGTTTTGAAAAACGGATCGTCGGAGACGAAGCCGCTCAAATCCTTGATGACTTGTGCAGACTGTTCCGATTCTTTGAATTTTTCGCCGAGACGCTCTTTGACGAAAATCTCCGCCGATTGACGCAACGCCGCGTTGATGCCATCGTCGCTCGTCAAATCCGACTGCGAAGCGATTTGCGCCAGCGTTGCGCGGGTCGGATTCGCCTCGCTGCTCCCGGCAATGTCGCTTGCGGCGAGCGCGGCGAGCGCGGCAGCAAATCTTTCGCCGGTAACGGCTTTTCTGATGTCTTTTTCGGCGGGCGTGTCCGTGCCGCCGACGTATGGCGATTTCGGTTTGTTAACTTTCATTTTCTCAAAACCTCTTTCCGATGATTTATTCTCGAAGTATTAGTTTTGTTCCAATAACCGCGCCGCGTCAAGCAAAGCCTGCGCCGTCGGCGTGGGCGGCGATTCGGGCGCGGCGGCGTTGATCCGGCGCAACTCGGTTTCCGCTTCTTCGCGCCGACTTTGATAAAGCAGAATTTCGGGCGTGGTGAACGCGGGCAAAAACGCTTGACGTTCGGTTCGCAGTGCCTCATTGCGCCGCTTTAAAGTCGCCGTGCCGGACACCTCAAAAACCTTTAAATTCGCTGCCGCTTAATGGTGAAATTATCGGCAGACCGACAGAAAAGTTTCCCGATTTCTAATGGGCTTTTTCCCTCAGTCGGGCTTTCGTCTGCGCCGCATTCTGTTTTTTTTGCCTTTTCGGAAACATTTGAAAACTCAAACTCTCGCTCACGAAACGCACGAATAAAACGAAAAGAAAGTTATTTTGCTTTTGTTATGTAACTTTTCGTCAATCTCGTATCGCTTCGATTGATTCGGGATTCTTCATTTTCGCGGTGTTTCCAGACTTCCGGCAATTTTTTCATTGTTTGTTCGTTTGTGATAGTGTTACTCATACAAAAAGACTGTCAATCGGACTGAAAACCGCTGTGTTTGAAGGGAAATTGGCAAGCACTTAAACGGATGCTTCAGATCGAATATGTCGAGTAAATTTGTTCTAAAACGAAATT
>JAYVGL010000205.1:0-24307 GCA_043772175.1 Pyrinomonadaceae bacterium
CGACGCGCTGCGGGCAAACGGCAAAGTCTGTCTGCAGGTCGAGAAAACCGGAGAGTCCTGCCGGTGGCAAAGCGCGATTGCGTTCGGCGAGTTTCAGGAAGTTAAGCGAATGAACAAAAAAATCGAAATTTTGAAAGAGTTTTCCGCCGGTTTCGAGCATTTAACGCCGGTCGAATCAATGATTGAAGAACAATGGAATCTCGGCGGACTCGTCGTTTTTCGCCTCAACATTAAACGAATAACGGGAATGTCGGAAAGCTGAAATTTTATCCGCACCAACCAGCAAGGGAATTTGTCGGGAGGTTTTATATGAATGAGCGAATGAAAATATTGATTGCCTGCGACGGCTCGACTTGTGCCGACGACGCGCTTGACGATTTGCCGCGTGCCGGACTGCCGCGCGAAGCCGAGGCGTTAATCGTTCACGTGGAAGAGCGATGGCTGTCGCCGCCTTCGGATTATGATACGGTGAAAGAGATTTTCGTAGCAACAAATTCAACTGCCGCGAAACAGGTGCAGATTATGGAAACTCCTCAATCCAAAACCGGCGGCGAAACCCGAACAAGTCTTGAGCGGGCTTCGCAGCGAATAGGGGCGCACTTTCCCGAATGGAAAACGGAAATCCGGTTGCTCGAAGGCTCGCCGGCGAGTGAAATCATCCGCCAGGCGAGAGACTGGAACGCTGATTTGGTCGTCGTCGGCTCGCACGGACGCACGGAGAACAAACGGTTTATGCTCGGTTCGGTTTCGCAAAAAATCGCCAATGAAGCCGCTTGTTCGGTGCGCGTCGTACGCGGACAGGCTTGGAAACAAGGTTCGCCGAGTCGTCTTTTAATCGGTTTGGACGGAACCGAAGGAGCATCGGCGGCAGTCGAAGAAGTAGCCGGGCGAATGTGGATTATGGGCAGTGAAGTTCGGCTGGTCGTCGCGTGCGAGAAGTCCGAAAGAAAATCCGAATGGCTGGGCGAATACATCGAAAACATCAGGAAAACTTTGGAACTCGCCGAACTTGCCGTGACCGAATTGATCGAAGAAGGCGACCCGAAACAAATAATTGTCGCATCGGCGGAAGAATGGGGCGCGGACTGTATTTTTCTCGGGGCGAACGACGCGGGAAAGCTCAACGAATTTAATCTGCTCGGCAGCGTTTCGACGGCGGTCGTCGCCCGCGCTTCCTGCACGGTGGAAATTGTGCGCTGAATAGTAACGAAAAGCCAAAAATGTTTGATTTTTTGAAATTTGGAGCAAGTAGTGAAACTCCTCAAAATTTTACGGTCGAAGACGAATTGCAATCGGGCGTGGAAGTTTTCAGCCTTGAACACTTGCAGGCGCGGGCGGCGGAACTTGCCGCGACGCACCGGATTGCCGGACGCGGCAAACGCGGTTTCGATTTGCTGGCGCGGCTCGAAGACAACAAAAACGAATTGGTCGGAGTTTATCGCGCTCTGACCGATCCGGCGCAGAATGAGCCGCTGACACCTTCCGCCGAATGGCTGGTTGATAATTTCCATATCGTCGAAGAGCAATTGCGCGAGATTCGGCAGGATTTGCCGCGCAGATACTACCGCGAACTTCCCAAACTCGAAACCGGAGCGTTCACTGGTTTTCCGCGAATTTATCAGCTTGCCTTCGAGGTTGTCGCCCATACCGACAACCGTCTCGAAGCGGCGACGCTCGAAGCGTTTCTCGAAGCCTATCAAACGAGTGCGCCGCTTGCCATCGGCGAAATTTGGGCGTTTCCGATCTCCTTGCGGCTGGCTCTGATTGAAAATCTGCGCCGCTTTGCCGTTAAAATTCTGCAAGCCCGCCGTGACCGTTCCGCCGCCGACCGTTTAGCCGACCGTTTAGCCGAATACACGGGCAAAGAGTTTGCCGGCAGAACTTTTGAACTGCTCGCCGAAAACTTTGACGGCGGGCGTTTGACCGAAAAATTTTCGCAGGCTTTTCTCGTGCAGTTCGCCGCCCGCCTGCACGAAGGCGACGATTACATCGGCTATGAACTCGAAAAGCTGGAACGCCGCCTGCGACCCGAAGGTGTAACGCTCGAACTGCTCGCGCACCGCGAACACAATCGCCAAGCCGCCGCGCAGGTTTCCGTCTCCAACATCATCACGAGTATGCGCCTGCTTTCGACGCTCGACTGGCGCGATTTCTTCGAGAGCGTCAGCCGCGTTGACCGCGTTCTGCGCGAAGACCCGGCGGGCGCGTATCGCGGGATGGATTTTGCGACCCGCGACTGCTATCGTCACCACGTCGAACGCATCGCCAGGCGAACTCGCGCCGACGAAATCAGCGTAGCGCAGCGCGTCGTCGAATTTTCTGAAAAACACGCGGACGACCCGCGCAAAAATCACATCGGTTATTTTCTCAACACCGACGAAGGGTTGAAGGAATTTGAATTTTCGTTCGGTTATTCTCCGACCTGGCGCGAACATTTCGTGCGTTTGCTGCGCCGCCGCCCGACCGCTTTTTATCTGACGAGCATTTTTGCTCTGACATTTGCTTTTCTTGCCGCGCTCGTTTATTCAGCCGCACAAACGCCTTACATTTCCGTCTGGATATTGATTTTTGCCGTTATTTTGGCGATTATTCCGGCGAGTGAACTGGCGACAACTTTGATTAACCGTCTGGTCAACGTATTTCTCAGCCCGAATTTCGTGCTGAAGATGGAGCTGAAAAACGGCATTCCCGAACAGGCGCGAACGGTCGTCGTCGTTCCGACTTTGCTGACCGATCAGGCGACGATTGCCGAACTCTGCGGAAATCTCGAAGTTTATCATCTCGCCAATCGTGATAAAGAACTTTTTTTTGCACTGCTCGGCGATCTGCCCGACGCGAGCGGCGAAATTATGCCGTCCGACGCGGAGCTTATCGAATCGGCGCGGAAAAATATTGCGGAACTCAATCGTAAATACGAGGCGGAAGAAACCGCCGTGCGCTTTATGTTTTTCACCAGACGGCGGACGTGGAACGCGGGCGAAGGCAAATGGATTTGCACGGAGAGAAAGCGCGGCAACCTGCACGCCTTTAACCGACTTTTGCGCGGACTGCCGGGCGCGAATTACGCTTTGGACGAGACGGTTGATTTCGATTTTCTGAAAACGATTCGCTACGTCATAACTTTGGATGCCGATACGCAGATGCCGCGTGAAACGGCGCGAAAACTCATCGGAACCATCGAGCATCCGTTAAATCGCCCGTTTTTTGACGAACGAATCGGGCGCGTGACCAAAGGTTACGCCCTTTTGCAGCCGCGCATCGAAATCAGTCTGCCGAGTGCTTTGAGTTCGCCTTTCGCCAGAATTTATTCATCGAGCAAAGGTTTTGATCCTTACACCAGCGCGGTTTCGGATGTTTATCAGGATTTATTCGCCGAAGGCAGTTACGTCGGCAAAGGTTTGTATGACGTTGACGCTTTTGAAGCCGCGCTCGACCGACGAATTCCCGAAAACAAACTTTTGAGCCACGACCTTTTTGAAGGTCTTTACGCGCGCGTCGCGCTTTTGACGGACGTTGCGCTTTACGACGATTATCCGTCGAATTACGAATCCTACGCCAAGCGAAATCACCGCTGGACGCGCGGCGACTGGCAGATTGCGCGCTGGCTGCTGCCGTTTGTGCCGAACGCCGAAGGGCGCACGGTGCGAAACCGTCTGCCGCTGATTGCGCGTTGGAAAATGCTGGACAATCTGCGCCGCAGTCTGGTCTCGCCGACGCTGCTTTTATGGTTTGTTTTCGCGTGGATTTCTTCGGTCATTTCGCCGCTTGCCACCACGATTTTCGCGTTTGTTGTTTTGACCGCGCCGCTTTACCTGCACGTCGCTTCGACTTCGCTTTCGGCGGTCGAAACCGATAAATGGAAGAAAATTCTCATCAATTTTTCCAATCTGTGGAGTGACATCAAGACGATTGTGCCGCAGATGTTTTTCCGGATCGCGTTTCTGGCGCACGAAGCCGCGCTCGCGGTTGACGCAATTGTCCGAATAATATATCGCAAATTCGTTTCGGGAAAACGCCTGCTCGAATGGCAGACGGCGGCGCAGAGCGAACGCTTGAGCAGTCAGAGTTTGCGCGGATATTTTACGTTTATGGCGGCTTCGCCCGCGATTGCGCTCGGCATTCTCGCGCTGCTGATTATTTTTCAGCCGATGAGTTTAGTCGTCGCCGCGCCGTTTCTGATTTTGTGGATGCTCGCGCCGCTGATCGCGTATCGCTTGAGTCTGCCGGAAGAAAAAAGCGAGCGCAAACGCGAACTCGGCGCGGACGATGTGCGCTGGCTGAGACACGCGGCGCGGCGCACCTGGCGGTATTTTGAAACTTTCGTCGGCGAGACGGAACACTGGCTGCCGCCTGATAATTTTCAGCAGGACCCGCACGACTTGATCGCGTCGCGCACGTCGCCGACCAACATCGGTTTGCTGCTGCTTTCGACGCTCGCGGCGCGTGATTTCGGGTTTATCGGAACGCTCGAAACCATCGAGCGCATCGAGTTGACTTTGACGACGCTCGAAAGATTACCGCGCTTTCGCGGGCATTTTCTCAACTGGTATGACACGCGCAGCTTGGAGCCGCTCGCGCCGCAATACGTTTCGACCGTTGACAGCGGCAACCTCGCCGGACATCTGATCGCCGTCGCCGAAGGCTGCCGCGAATTTGCGAGTGCGCCGCTGTTCGGCGAACACACTTTGCGTGGACTGCTCGATACGTTCGATTTTCTTAAAAGTGAAATCTTGCTGATCGAAAAAAAGGATTCGCTAAAAGATTCCGCCGAGCTCGAAAACATTAAAATCATCGCCCGTGAATGCGAAAACGCGCTGCGCCGGAACACGCCGCCAAATTCGGAAGAATGGCAAACGCTCTTTGCGGTTTTGACGACTCACGGCGAAGCGATTGCCGAAATTTCCGTTAAGATTTCCCGAACGCCGGAAGAATTCTCCGAGCTGCAATTCTGGGCGACGGCGTTTCTCAATCTGGCGAAAAACTACAGCCGCGATTTGCAGACTCTCTCGCCGACGGATTCGACGAGCAAAGGAACGCGACGGGCAAAAACGGCGCGAAAAATTTTTCGGATGCGGGCGGAGAGCATCGCCAAATTCTGCCGCCGTATTTGCGATGAGATGGATTTCGCGTTTTTGTATGACACGGAGAAAAAAGTTTTGACCATCGGTTATCGCCCGACCGAAGGCGTGCGCGACAATTCCTTCTACGATCTGCTCGCCTCCGAAGCGCGTCTGGCGAGTTTTATCGCCGTCGCCTCCGGCGATGTCGAGCAGGAACACTGGTTCAGTCTGGGGCGCGGGCTGGTCGGTGAAAACGGCAATCGTGCGCTCGTTTCGTGGTCGGGAACGATGTTTGAATATCTGATGCCGCTGCTCGTGATGCGAAATCACGAGCGCACACTGCTCGACGAAACTTACGCGGCGGTCGTGCGGCGGCAAATCGAATACGGCGAAGAAAACGACGTTCCGTGGGGCGTTTCCGAATCGGCGTATAACGCCCGCGACTTGCAGCTCAATTATCAATACGCGCCGTTCGGCGTTCCCGGTTTAGGCTTGAAACGCGGGCTGGCGGAAGACCTCGTCATTGCGCCGTATGCTTCCGCGCTGGCTCTGCCGCTCGCGCCGAACGCGGCGATTGCCAATCTGCGCCGTCTGACAAATGAAGGAATGTTTGCCCGCTACGGATTTTTTGAAGCGGTAGATTACACGAAAAACCGTCTGCCGCCCAAACAGATTTCCGCCCGCATCGAAGCCTATATGTCGCATCATCAGGGAATGATTTTCGTCGCCTTAGGCAACCTTCTGCACGACGACGTGATGCAAAAGCGTTTTCACCGTGACCCGATGATCGAATCCGCCGATTTGCTGCTTCAGGAAAGAGTTCCGCGCCTGACCGAAGAGTTGGAGCGTCCACGCGCCGCCGAAGCGTTAAACGGACATCCGGGTCGTGCGCTGGTCGCGCCGGTTCCGCGCCGTTATTCGTCGGCAAATCAACCGACTCCGCAGACCTGCTTACTCTCGAACGGGAATTACACGGTAATGGTCACGACTGCCGGAAGCGGGTTTTCGCGCTGCGGAACACGCGCCGTCACGCGCTGGCGCGAAGATGCGGTGCGCGACGATTGGGGAAGTTTTTTCTATCTGCGTGATGTGCGAAGCGGCGCGGTCTGGTCAAGCGGGTTTCAGCCGACTTTGCGCGAACCGCAAGACTACGAAGTCGTTTTTACCGAAAGCAAAGCCGATTTCCGGCGGCGCGACGCGGGCATTTTCACGCACACGGAAATTATCGTCTCGACCGAAGACGACGCGGAACTGCGCCGCGTTACCTTAACAAATGAGTCAACCCGAACGCGCGAAATCGAAATTACGAGTTACGCGGAAGTTGTGCTGAACGAACAAGCCGCCGACGAAGCGCATCCGGCATTCAGCAATATGTTTGTCAAAACCGAATACGTCGCCGCGCAGCAGACCCTGCTCGCTCGTCGCCGCCCGCGTTCCGCCGAAGACGCGGAAGTTTGGGGAGCGCAGACCGTTGTCGCGTCCGGCGAAATAATCGGCGAAATCGGCTTTGAAACCGACCGCGCCGCCTTTCTCGGTCGCAATCGAAACGCGCAGAATCCGCTGGCAATAACTTCCGAAAACGCTCAAGAGGGAACTGCGGGCGCGACGCTCGACCCGATTTTCAGCCTTCGTGTTCGCGTTTTGATTCCGCCGGGCGAATCGGCGACTTTGGTTTTTACAACAATCGTTGCCGATTCACGCGAAAAAACTCTTCGCTTATCAGATAAATACCGCGAAACGCGAGCCTTTGAACGCGCCAACAAACTCGCCTGGACGCGCTCGCAGGTCGAACTGCGGCATCTCGGTATTTCAACCGACGAAGCCAATCTTTTCCAAAGTCTCGCCGGACATTTGATTTACGCCGACGAGACTTTGCGCCCGCGCCCGCGCGTTTTGAAGCTCAATCGGGGAACGCAGAAAGATTTGTGGAAATACGGTATCGGCGGCGACCTTCCGCTGATGATCGTCCGCGTCAGCGAAGGCAAAGACGCGCGTTACGGGATTCGCCAGATTTTGCGCGGACACGCCTATCTGCACGGCAAAAAGTTACTGTTCGATTTGCTGATTCTCAACGACCAGCCGTCAAGCTACGAGCAATCGTTCGGCGAAGATTTACAGGCGATGATTCGTTCGGGCGGAATGCAAACCAGGATGGACACGTCCGGCGGCATCTTTCTGCGGCGCACCGATATTATGAGCGAAGCCGACCGCGTAACTTTGCACACGGCGGCGCGGGTCACTTTTGTTACCGAACGGGGAACGCTTCAAGAAGAACTGGCACGAAAAATAAAGGAAACGGAATTTTCGCCGCTGTTCATCCCGCGCAAATCTTCGCGCGTTTATGACGAGCCGGTTGAAATCGCGCCCGAAATGAAATTTGCCAATGAGTTCGGCGGTTTTATCAAAGAGGGAAGCGAGTATCGCATCAAGCTCGAAAAAGATAAATCAACGCCCGCGCCGTGGTCGAACGTCGTTTCCAACGAACGCGGCTTCGGATTTTTGACGACGGAAACCGGCGCGGGCGTAACGTGGTCGAACAACAGCCGCGAAAATCGCCTGACGAGTTGGTCGAACGATGCGGTCGGCAATCCGCCGCCCGAATGCGTCTTTCTGCGCGACGAGGAAACGGGAAGTTTCTGGACACCGACCGCGCTGCCGATTCGTGAAACTTCGCCTTACCGGGCGACGCATGGGCAAGGTTATTCGATTTACGAACACACGAGCCACGGCATCAATCAGGAATTACTGGTTTTCGCGCCCGTTGACGGAAATGTCAAAATCTCGCGTCTGCGGCTGAAAAATTTGACGAGCCGCCGACGAACAATCTCGGTGACATATTTCGCCGAACTCGTTCTTGGAGTCAATCGGGCGCAGTCCGCGCCGTTTATCATCACGGAAATTGACGCGGCGACCGGCGCGATTCTCGCCCGCAACCCATATAACAACGAATTTGCCGACCGCGTGGCGTTTGTCGCCACGAGCGCGGAGAACCGGACGTGGACGTGCGACCGCCAAGAGTTTATCGGGCGCAACGCCAGCCTCGCCCGTCCCGCCGCGATGCTGCGAACAAATCTTTCGGGAGCCGCCGGTGCGGGACTCGACCCGTGCGCCGCTCTCTCGACCGACATCGAAATCGAGCCGGGCGAAACCTGTGAAGTCATTTTTCTGTTGGGACAGGAAAACTCGTTGGAAAACGCCAAAAGCAGCGTTACGCGCTTTTCTCAAAAAAGGATTGTCGAGGAAGAATTCCGCCGCGTTCGGAGTTTTTGGGATGAAACGACGGGCGCGATTCAAGTCAAAACGCCGGACGACGCGCTGAATCTGATGATGAACCGCTGGCTCGTCTATCAAACTCTCGCCTGCCGTTTTTGGGCGCGAACCGCTTTTTATCAATCGAGCGGCGCGTTCGGTTTCCGCGACCAGCTTCAAGATGCGATGGCACTCGTTTATACGCGCCCCGATTTGGCGCGGGCGCATATTCTTCGCGCCGCGTCGCACCAATTCAAAGAAGGCGATGTTCAGCATTGGTGGCACGAACCGTCAAACGCCGGAACCAGAACACGCATCTCCGACAACCTAATCTGGCTCATTTACGTAACCTGTTTTTATACGGAAAAAACGGCGGACGCGAGTATTTTCGATGAAATCGTCCAACTTCTCGAAGCTCCCGTTTTAGCGGACGGCGAAATGGAAACTTATCTGCGCCCAATCGTTTCCGGCGAAAGCGCAACAATTTACGAACACTGCGTTCGCGCCGTCGAAAAAAGTCTGGCGGTCGGCGCACACGGCTTGCCGCTGATCGGCGCGGGCGATTGGAGCGACGGGTTGAATCACGTCGGCAGAGAAGGAAAAGGCGAGAGCGTCTGGATGGGCTGGTTTCTGGCGAAAAGTCTGGAAAGTTTCGCCGAAATTTGCGACACGCGCGAAGAAGCGGAACGCGCCGAAAAATATCGAACTCACGCCAAAAATTTAATCGTAAATCTCGAAAAAAACGGCTGGGACGGCGAATGGTATCTCCGCGCCTTTTTCGATGACGGAACGCCGCTCGGCTCATATAAAAACGACGAGTGTCAAATTGATTCAATCGCGCAAAGCTGGAGCGTGATTTCAGGCTTCGGCGATAAAGAACGCGCTCAAAAAGCGATGCGAGCAGTTGACGAACGCTTGATAAAAACCGATGAAAAGCTCGCGCTTCTTTTAACGCCGTCATTCGATGTAACCGCGCTTGATCCCGGCTACATCAAAGGTTATCCGCCCGGCATCAGGGAAAACGGCGGGCAATACACGCACGCCGCCGCCTGGACGATAATTGCTTTTGCGATGCTCGGCAGAGGCGATAAGGCGCATGAAGTTTTTTCGATGATAAATCCGATAAATCACACGAAAACGCGCGAGGAACTGGAAACTTACAAAACCGAACCATACGCCGTCGCCGCCGATGTTTATTCCAACCCGCAGCACGTCGGGCGCGGCGGGTGGACGTGGTATACGGGCGCGGCTGGCTGGCTCTATCGGGCAGCGCTCGAAAACATTCTCGGCTTCCACAAACACGGCGAAACTTTATCAATCGAGCCGTGCATTCCTGGGGATTGGAAAGAATTTGAAATTACTTATCACTATAAAACCGCGACCTATCACATCAAAGTCGAAAATCCGCACGGCGTTGGCGGCGGTTCGGTAGAAATTGAAGCGGACGGCGAAACGCTTGTGTCGAATCGAATCGAACTCGCCGACGACGGGCAGACACACAACGTGCGAATAATTCTCGGCGATGCGACGATTGAAAAAACTGCTGAAACCAGGACTTGAACGAACACGGCGGCGGACGCAGCGAGAAGTCTGGAACTCGCAGATTTTAGCCAACGCGGTCGCCACCGCAATGATTTCGTTAATTTGTTTGTGTATTTTGTTCGAGCATTAGCGGTTTGGCTGTTGATTGTTTTTGCCGAGAGCGTTTACGGAAATCCACGACAATTTTTTCTCGCGCCGCTGATCGGAGATTTTACGGCGCGGCGCATCGCGTTTTTCGTCGCGCTACTGCTGGATTTTCCTGATTATATAATTTTTTACTCGATGGATTTTCGCGCCAAATGTTAAATCGCTGTTTGCTGTCGGCTTGCTGCGGATGATTTTGATGACACTCTTTGAATTCGGATCAGGGCATTTTGCGATGAATTATTCGTGGCAGCGAATGTTTGAAGATGACGACGTTTCACACGACGGTTTGATGGGATTCGGACTTCTGTCTATGATTTTCGTGCCGTAGCTGGCGACGAAACTGCGTTATAGAAAATTGCGAATTTACGAAACGGGATTTTGATGGTTTGGAGATTTATTTATGTTTATCAAGAAATTGACAACCGAGGAATGTTTCAAGATTCTGGCTGAAAAACGGGTTGGCAGACTCGCCTGCGCCCGTGAAAACCAGCCGTATATCGTGCCGTTTCACTTCACTTTCGACGGCGGCGACCTCCTTTATGCTTTTTCGATGTTCGGCAAAAAATCGAATGGATGCGGGCGAATCCGCTGGTTTGCGTCGAAGTGGACGACATTAAAAATCAGTTTGAATGGATCAGCCTGGTCGTCTTCGGATGCTACGAGGAACTGCCGGACGCGCCGGAATTTGCCGCCGCGCGAACTCGATCATTTGAATTGCTTTCGCGCCACTTGATGTGGTGGCAGCCGGCGTATGTTGCCGGGGCGCACCGCGCTCCGGCGGCGAATGAAAAACCGATTTATTTCCGCATTATCATTGACACTGTAACCGGACATCGCGCCGTTTCCGATGAATCGTAATTTGAGCCGAACGGCGGAAAATCGTGTCGGAGACGAGATTATTTCCGAGTTTTCGGAAGTCTTAAAATTTGAACAGAACAAATATCAAACAATACAACGCGCACGAAACGCCGCTTAAGAAGAATTTTTATGATGCGTCTCGCCGCCCACTAATCGCGCCTTCTCGACCTTGAAAAAAATACTGAATGTCATCATCGAAAGTCAAAAGAAAATTCGATGCGGTTCGTAAAAAAGCTCGTCAAGTCTTCCTCCCGCAAAAGGTTTTTGTCGAATGAGGAAATAATGAGACTTCCCGAAGCCCGGCGCGAACATAGACGGCTGCTTGCAATTGTCCTGATCCGACCGACGACCGGCTTGAATTCGGTCACTACCCGTTTTTATTTCATCCGCCAAAACAAACAAAAAAGGCTTGCCGGAAAACCTGCAAGCCTTTTATATATCAGGTGTAAATTGGTCGGGGCGAGAGGATTCGAACCTCCGACCTTACGGTCCCGAACCGGAAAAGGAAGACGATAACAAGCCCAAAGAGCAATAAACTAGGCACATTCACGCATTTCCAAGATGGGGTAATTTACCAGATTTAGCCACTTTTTGTTTCTTCATTACCCCATTTTTACCCCATCTTTAAATCAACGAAAAGATAGATTGAAGAAACCTCGTAAGTGATTGTCTTCTGTGGAGTAACTCTATTTCTTCAACTCAGGACTTTGTTTGATATTTATTAAACTTTTAATGGGTATCACTTCGTAAAAATTCTTTTCCTCTAATTGATTTTGACTTTCAATACCCTTAGCTGCAACTCCAATTACATTCCAGTCCTTATCAAAAACCGGACCTCCGCTGTTTCCGCTTATAATGCTGGCACTTATCAAAATTCTAGGATTATGATTTACGTCTTCCTTAATGCCGATTACGTAACCCGGCTCGACGACCCCAGTGTGTCCGGGACCAAAATGAGGAAAGCCAGCCAGCCAAATTTGTTCTCCTTGTTTGATTTCTTTTTGAGAGATTTCAAAAGTTAATTCGGGAGCTTCCTTTAACGTGAGAACTGCTAAGTCCAGTTCGGTATTTATTTCTTCAATCTTAGCAAATTGTCTTTCAGTTTCGTCTCTTCGATAGACCTCAACCAGACAAGTGTCGTCCTGCATAAGAACGTGAGCGCAAGTTACTATTCCATAATCTTTTAAATGAAATCCGGTTCCTTGTTGGCTATCTGTATCGGTTGCGGTTGTGGCATCAATTACCCACAAGTTATCCAGAATATGTGAATAGCGGTCGTTTAGCTGTTTTAGCTTGATGAGAGTTTTGCTGCTTAATACACTTTTGTCTAAATCGGCTAGTTGTTGCAGAAGTTTCAAATACAAAGCATCGTCTTTTCCGCGAACCGTTCCGATGAAATCTATTTTTCCGCGAACCATTTCCTTAAACAACTTAGTTTTTGAGTGTGGCGAAGTCGAAACCAAGTAACGAGTTTCAAAATCTTTCTGACAGACGGCAATGCCTTTTGTTTTCCAATTTCGCAACATCGCTCTGACATTGCGAACGAACTCTCTGGGAACATTAACCTTTTTGTTGGCGACTAGACCCGTAACAACTTGTCTTTCATTCCTTCTTTGCAGCCGAACCTTGTTGGCATTGATTTGAAATCCATTGTTTTTGATTGTTTTTAATATAGATTTGCCGAGCTTGCATTTCACTTCTCCGTTAAGATTAATAGTTTCGGCTATTTCGATAGGAAAGACTCTTTTGTTTGACGAAATCGTAATGTCATCCGCATAACGCGAATAACTGCAATGGTAAATTGCCGCCAGTCGAATCAAATGCGAATCGAGGCGCACGCAAATCATATTGGAGACAATCGGCGAAGTCGGCGCGCCTTGCGGCAATTCATTGTTATAGCAACATATTTGCGCCAGCACCGTCGCAACATCGGGCGTGCAATTGTAAGGCTCTGCTAGGAAAATTCCGCGCACCCGTCCGAAGTTTATCGAAGGAAAAAAATCCTCCAAATCTATATTTAGAACGTGTCTCCTGCGAACGTGTATTTTAGTATTCGTGCAGATGCTCCGAGCTTTAACAAAGCCGTGCGCGGAATTTTTAGGAATGTAGACGGCAGTCAGAACTTTCAATAATCTTCTTTGTAAAGTTTTTAATCGCGCAATCGGAGATGTTACTTTGCGGATGCCGCCGGATTTCTTCGGTATTTCAAAAGTGTAGTATAAAGAGTTTCTGAAAGCGGCATCGTAAAGCAAATGCCTCAACCCTTTGTCGCTTACGTCCAGCAAATTCGCAACGTCTTCGCGTGTTTTGAGAGTTTTGAAAGCGTCTCTTAGCTGGTTAGGAAAGGATTTGTGAGTAACCTGCGAAAGCGACATAAAGTTTGAGGGCGTATAAAGCTAAATCCTGCTTACTGCTTTGACGATTCAAAGAATATTGAAGTATCAAATGGTAAAAGATTAATTGTCAATTTGGAGAGCATTTACTGCTACCGTTATCGTATATCGTCGCAGTTGCACGACGAAAAGTAGATAAGGCTTTATACGCCCGTTGTCAAAATACCATTTCAAATTAAGAGAATCAATTCTCTGTAATTTCTTTCAAACTAAACTTTACCCAACGTAAATAGATAGAGACTCGCATCTCTTCCACATGATAGCCCGTGTTGTTTTTGGGGAGAAGCCCCCAAAAACAACACGGGCTTTTCTAAAACTACAAAGTTTGTGAAAGAAATTTATTTATAGTGTTCTAAACTCTAATTTAAAAATTAACTGTATGTCTTGAAAGTTTTATTTCTTCTCGATGATTACCAAAATCGAAACTGAAATTATCGTAATTCAAAGGCGCGTCGCAACCGTGAATTGCTGAATGATGATTTGGACAAATCAAAACCATATTTTCGAGACAATCCTTGCCGCCGCGACTTAACCAGTGAACGTGATGACCGTGACATAATGATTCGCTGTAAATTTTCCTTGGATTCCAAAGACAAATTTGGCATTTTCCGTCATAAAGTTTTTGTAACTCTTTCGCTAAATTCTTGTTTCGCGCCGGTGCTTGCCGGTAAAGATATTCTCTACGCTTTTCAGCAATTCCAGATTTTTCTTCCTGCAAAAACTCTTCAACTGCTTGTTCATCGCCAAGAAGCAAAGACGCTTCCAATTTTTCTTCTGGAAGTAGTCGAGCGCGTGGTTCTAATTCAAGATTTTTTGCCGCGACGCTCAAAATTTGATGGTCATTTTGTGTGATTTGTCTAACTGCCGCGTGTCCTTGAAAAGCTCGTCCAAGAATTTCTGCATTTGCTCGAACCGATAAGCTGCGAATAATTTGTTCAATGCGCGGCTGGTTATCAACCTTGAAATATCTTGAGGTTTTCAAATCGCCCCAAACTCTGTATTTGCCGTAACGAAAATTCGGCGGATTTATAGTTTTGGCTTTGATAATAAGTTCGGCAGCTAAAACATACGTTCCATTTTTTGCTCTTATGAAAGCCCAAAGACTTTCACCAATTTCTATTTGATGAAGGAGCGAATTTGATTGATTAAGATGATAACCCGCGCCTAAATCTAAATCACGGTAATAATTATCAGCTCTCCAATAACAAAGAAGCGGCATAACATTTAACCCTATAAGTAGTCGTTCACAATTAGACTTAACTATCTTGTGATTAGTTAAATGCTGGAGCAGATAGACTTATATTGTCTATGACCGAAAACTCGACTTGATATAGATAAACATAATTGTGAACGACTACTTAGTTATAATTATTCAAAACTGTGGTTATTGTAAATTATCTCTGATAAATTAGAAGTAGAAAAAAGCAGCGGCGGGAAAAACTAAGAGCTTTTCCCGCCGCCAAAATATGTTTGCGTGTCGCCCACGTCGCGCTTTCCGTGAATGAAAAATATTTGAAAGCCGCAGAGGTCGCGGAGGTATACAATGTCAAGAGCGTTACGGTTAGAGCGTGGTTGAAGCGGGGTTTGTTTCCAAATGCAAAGCTGGAAGAAACTATTATCGGTAAAGTCTGGCTAGTTCCGAAGAAAGACTTAAAGAATTTTCAAAAACCCCGAAAGGGCAGACCCGTCGACAAGGAGGCAAATGGCTGAACGCCGTCTCATACTTGCATAATCATAGACCATCACAGAGAGAATTCCTGATAATAGTTCTTTCGTTGACATAAAGCACGATGTTAACTGTTTCTCGCTTCTCGATGTATTTTACTGCGCTCACAGGGATTCGACACGAGTTTCCTCGTTGTCGGTCATCGTTATCTTTGGTTTATTGAATTATAAGCTATTCATCGGCAGTATCAGTTCGGGCGAATTCGTCTCAGGAATGTTGACGCTTTTGCCGACCGGATGCGAAGGCATTTCTTTTGCCGCGACTTTTTTGAGCCTTCCGTCTTTGACCCGCTCTTGAAAACGCCGGCGGCAAGTTCGGTATGGCGAAAACCTTCAGGGCAAGTCGCGCCATTCTGCGCCGGAGCGCAATATCTAAAGCTCACCCTTTAGGACTTCACGGGCATCGCGCATTGGTCTGCCGCGAGTTTCGGCAATATCGACTTTCTCGAAAAGCGTTTCTATCAAAGACCATTGTTCATCGGTTGACTTTTCGCGTCGTGCCGTCTGCGAAGTTTATCGAAATATTTTTGATATGGCTCCTAATTGGATTATAATGATCTTCGACAAATGAGTAATTCCAGCGCACCAAACTTTCTCGGAAGCGATGCTGAAAAAAGCACGATTTCGATTACAAAACACTACAAAGGCTATGTTTTGCGGTTTTCTAACGGTGCGTCTTTTCCTTTACTGGCACTGCCGCAGGATTTTAACAATTACATTTTCAGCCAGGCAGCCGTGTCTATCGGCGGCAAAGACATCTTAATTCCCGAAATCAATCGGATTCTAACCGAGTATTGCAACGAGTGTTTGCAGGCTTATTTTACGATTGAATTTGTCGAACTCGTCAATCAACAATCTTTTCCGTCTAATTTTGCACTCAAAGATGAAAGAACGGAATACGCCGTTAATCTTTACATTCTAATCGGTAAATTATCGCCGTCAGTGAACGACGGCGAAATTCGCGGGACGCTGGCGTTCTATTTAGGCAGTCCGTTTAACCTAACCGATTTGTTAAATCAGAGCTGGCGAACTAGTCTGACCAATCTGAAAAAATCGCTGGAGCCGACGGCGAAAAGGTATTTCGACCGGCTCGCGCAGATTGATTTGCCGAACCAAAAGCCGCCCGTCAACTCGGCGACGAGCGCGCGCAATGGTTTATCAATCGAGCTAATGCGGAAATGGAAGTGGATTTGAATTATTACTTCGATACCGCCAAGTTGCGCGCCAGGCTGTTTAATGCCGATAACATTATCAACGACCCAAGGTTCCGACCGTCGCTTGAAGATGCGCGCTGGAACGATTACGACGAAACGATAAAAGCGGAAGTCGCCTTTTACAATCAAAAGTTCAATCGAACCAGCGGATTTGTTCCGCTCGATTGGCGAGTCGTCAAGGCAATGGTCTGGACCGAAGTCTTGGCGGGTCCGAAAGGCAATTCGGAACAGTGGCAAAATTTTCCGATGCAAATCGGGAGATTCAGCGCGGATTTGGGTTACTCGGCGGTCAAAAGCGGCGGGGAAAATTCCGACTTGATTGCGTCGAATGAATTAAGACAACAGATTTCGGCGGATGTAACCGGAAAAAACAATGTCAAAGCCGGCATCGCCTATCTCTACAGCATCGCCATCCGAAACAAAGTAGTCAGGCGCGAAGCGATTGACTACAGCCGAATCGAAATTTACACGGTTCAAAAAACCGACCGGGACGGTCTCGCCGGAATCGCCGGAAGACTGGGAACAACCGTCGAAAACGTCGTCAAAAACTCCGCCTTGGTCAATCCCGCCAAATTGGATGTCGGTCAAACCTTGAAATACCAGAAAGCTCACGTCGAGCGATTAATCGAGGGCTGGAACGATTGGACGGAAACGGTCAATAAATATAACGGCGGCGGCGACCCGATTTACCTGGAAAAATTCAATCGCGCCTACCAAATTATCGTCAACCGAACTTCTAAATAACGATTGCTTGTATTTGCTGGAGAAAATTATGCGTCAAATCACACGTTCGATTCTCGCGGTCGGTTGTTCCATTTTGACGGTTTCGTGCGGTTTAGTCAGTTCGCAGGCGATAAATTCGAGTGACCGAAATGCACCTCCGGGCGACGGTCAAATCGTGTTGAAGAATCCTTCACCGAATCCGCCGCCGGATGTTTATGAAATCGCCAGAGCCGGCGCGGAAAAATTAAACGGCGAACCCGTCGCTCGAATTGAAGCGGGCGAAAAAACTCAGCCGCTGTCGCGCCGGGAAATCCGCGAAGCGTTAATCGGCAGCAGCTTAATCGGAGAATCGAAAACCGGGAAAGTCGGCGGCGGCAGAATCGTTCATTTCAGTCACACCTGCGATTTGCTGGTCGGCGGCAAATTATATCGCGTCATTTACGCGCCCGTCGTCGTCCAGCTTGATTCTTTTGCCCGACGCTCCAATCACACGTTGATTTACGACGCTTCGATGCGGTTGATACACGACCTGACGAGCGACGACGCGCCTTTGTTCTGCGACGGCAATCGCTTGTTTTTCAGTGATTATGAAATGACCGTCTTCTACGGCGAACCGGCGAAAGAAGCCAAAGGAAATGTTTTGATTTTCACGAACGGCGCGAAGGACATCGAAGGGCGAATCGCCAGCCTGAATTTCTACCGCTTCAAAACTTTAATTTACTGAATTGATGCCGCCGCCAAATAAGTTTTCCGGTGACAAACGAAAACAGTTAAAACATCGAAACGCTCGTCAAGTTTTATGAGCCTGCACACAGCCCTGTTTGGACTTGAGCGGCTTGAAATGAAACAGTTAAGTTCGGGCAAGTATAAAAGTTAATTTGTCCCTTTTAAATTTATAACGATAAACTTTTTTGAGTTTGACGCATTTTAAGGGAAACTAATTCTCGGATTAAAAGCGAAGGAATTTGAGTGGTGTCTGTCAGGTATTGCAATGAGAACATTTACGATCAGTAGATCCAAATTTGGTTGATTTCAGTTCAATCTTTCTATTTTATTGACCATTCCATACAAGTTTTCTATCGCTTTTCTCAAGAAATTCACAAATCTTTTGAGCCTGAAATTTTGTTTATTCCACACTCTTCTTCCAACTTGTGCTTTTCTTGTCCATTGTTCTTGTAATTCTTGCCAAATATTGGTCAAGATAAAACTCATTCCCATCAACACAAACCGATACGCCGCATTCGCACTTGTCGTCCATCCCCGAACTTTCCTGGCACAGCGGTAACTCGCTTCAATTCCAAATCTTTTGCGGTAGTTTTCTTTGACCTTTTTCGCACTCAAATTCGCTTGCGCCTCAATCAAAATATATGCCAGCCATTTTGCTTTTCGCACTTTCACGCCTTTCTTGGTCGAATTTGTGAAACCCTTAAACATCGCCATTTCTAATTCTTCGGTGCCGTGCTTCGCACTCTTAAAAATATGCTTTGTCCGATAGCTTTTCTTGCCCACGCACAACCTTCGCAGTCCGCCTGTTTTCCCTCGAATCGGACTCGCAATGATGCTTGTTTGTTTTATCTTTTTCAAATAGCCGGCAACTTCTATCGAGGCAAATCCTCGATCTAAATACAAACACCCGACCTTTATCTCTATTGTTTGCAACTGCTCAAGCAAATATCCGACAATCTCTTTGGCACTTTCATCCGGCACTACAAACTTGATTCCGAGCGTAAAACGATGTCCGTTTTTGATGACATAAACGGTCGCTACCCGATACACTTCGGTCGTCCCGTTTTTCGCCTCGGCTCCCACCCATTTGCCTTCTGATTGTTCTAATTTCCCATAATAACTTTGGTCGTGAAAATCTATCGCCACCTCTAATTGCTGTCCTTTTAACTCAAGACTGAAACTCTTTTGTAAGGCTGAATTGACCGCTTGCTGTAAGCCGTCAAGATTTTCAACTTTCAACTGCTCATTGAAATAGCCGCGAATTGTTTCCGCTCCGACTTTGATTTTTAAGTCGGCACAAACTTGTTCAATCGTTTCTTTCTGACAAGAAACTGCTAATAAAACGTCCAATAATTGGTCAGTTGTGCAAGCATATCCCGCCGCTTGCAATGGTAAAAACTCCCCAACCCGGCTTCGGGCTACTCCTAAAACTGCCGTTTGCGATAAAATCGTGCTATTTTTAAGGCAGGACTTGACTGCCTTTTTGGTTTGGACGTTTGTTTCAAACACCTAAACTGACAAATGCGGACAAGTCCTGCAAGTCAGTTTTCACAATTTGGATCTACTGAGTATGTGAAACTGCTCAAGAAAATTGGTGTCGGCAATTATTGGAATGAAATCGAGAACACCATCAACCGCTCGAACGGATACGCGATGAAATACTACGACTACTTAAAATCCGGCTTCTGATAGCAATTTTACAGCTACCTCTTTAAATTACCGGTCAATAAATTTCTTAATAGCCGCCCGGGTTCGGATGTTACTGACGACACCGGTATTAACGAGCGGTTCGGCGGCGATTACCTGGCAGGGGCGGCGGCAGGTGAAGTTTATTATTGGACGGAAGGGTCGTTTTTCAATATGCTGCCGAAAGTCCGAAAGCGATGAGCAACTCGATATTTATCTGTCGCAATCCCATCGAAACACACTGGCATCTCGGGCGGACGGCGATGGTTCGCGGTTTTACCTTAATCGGCTGGCGAATTTCTCCGACCCGCATTGACGGCGGAATGCCCGCAGCGGTCGCCGAAATTTTGGCGCGAGCGATGATTGCCGACTCCAATGTTATTTTTCCGAGTTCTGATGTCGAAGGCGACACTTCGACTGAATGGAAAGCCGCCGGTGATGACTTGTTTTGTTCATTGAGAGAAGCGAGCCTGATAAAACGCTTCTTGAGCAGCCCGCCGAACGCGCCGTCGAACATCACGCTTTTATCAACTCGAAAATCCGAAACGGCGATTCGTCTATTTGATGATGCCGTTCATCCGTGGTGGATGCAGGGACAAGTCGCGCTTCTGTCGGAATCGGCGACACCGAAAATTGACCGGCAAATTTTATTCTTCCTCGAGAGCGATTGGATACAGCGAACCGATACCTGGCAAAACACCGGCATCAAAAGCGTTTTGCGTCCCGGCACAGACGGCGACACCGCCGGATTTTTGTTTCCGACCGAAATCTTTGGCTGCGAATTTTTAACGAGTCTCGAAAACGAAAGTCGTGCCGTCGGCTTCAACTGTGATTTATTGACGGAAGCTGATTTTATTCGGTCAATAGACGGTTAGCGATAGTCGAAATGTAGATTAGTTTTCCTTTGATTTTTTTTGCAAAATATCGTTTGATTCTTCCAGAGAGCATCCGAGTCTAAGTAGAAATCGGCATTCTGTTCATAAGTTGAAGTCAGCATTCTGAAAGACGCTGTTAAGATAATTTTTTATGATTTTATAGTCTTGGTAAACACTAATTTATGCAAATACACAAGCGGTTTTTGAGAACTTTAGCTGAACAGGGAATAATCAATATGAAAAGTGATTATTATACTGATTCGGAAAAGGAATTTGTTGACTGGCTCGAATCCGAACGCGCAAAACTTGAAGCGGGCGAGGATATTGAACCGCCCTGGATTCAAGGTAACGGTGTTCCGCCGTGGTCGGGAAGCTGGCGGCAAGGCAGAGGTGATTTCTGGCTGCAAGAAATATGGGGTCCGTTTTGGAGCGGTTTAAGTAATGACGAGAGAGAAAAATACCTTGAAAGATGGCAGCCGCCCGATGACGAATGGTATGAATATATAACTGCTCGCTGGTGGGTTGACAGTCCGACTGACCTCAACAAATAAAACTGCACAAGCTATAAAACGGAGCTTGATAATGGAAAATTATATAGTGCAATACAATGACACGCTGGAAACAATCGCTGAGAAAAGGCTGAACAACAAAAGCCGTTGGCAGGAGATTGCCCTGCTAAACGGCATCCAAAATCCATAACCAGTTTTCGTCGGACAAACGCTTGAGTTACCGTCGCTCCAAGCAGTTGTCGTTGCCGGTCCGCCGCCGCTAATCGAATTGCCCCCGGTAGTGATGACTCCTCTGGCAAGAGGCTCTCTTAACGATTGTCGTCGGAAAAGACGATACGCAGTATGACTTCTGCCGCAAATCCTTGACAGCGGCGGCAATCGAAGCCCGAACCGAATAGGACGAAGGGTTTCTGGAAAAATGGAAAAGATTAATCCGGCTGCCCTCCCGCCGACAAATCGGAGAAGCAGCGTTTGAAAACGAGATTGCCGCCGCCGATGCGCCCGGCGGCTGGGAAAATTATTTGAGCGTTAATTGGGAAGACGATTAAAATAAATCGGTTGACCTTTTGTTTTCCGATTCAGTGCGGTTAATTTATAATCGGCGGACTCAAATTGATATTGCGTCTCCGCTCCGACTTTCGTTTTCACTAAAGTGAATAACAGCGCGCCTTGCTTGAAACTGCGCGGGTTAGCCAGCCCGCCGTCGGGAATGCCGCCGCTTTGAAAGTAAAAGCTCAGCTTGCCGCTCACCTCTTTAACCGCACATTCGTAAATCTCAAACGTCTGCATTGCGTTGGCTTCAAATGTTCCGGTCAGGCGATTGTTTCCGCTTTTCTTGATGCCGATGGTGTATTCAACCGTCGGCACGACATCTTGAACCTGACGACGCTTCGATATTTGCGCCGCATCGGTGAAAGTGTAAGTCCCCGCCCAACCTTCGTTTTCTTTGGTTTGAGCGTTCGCGTTAATCGCCGTTATTACGCCGATTAAAATCAGAATGAAAAGTCGCCCGACCGATTTTGCTCTCACATATTTTCTCATCGCATTACTCCCGTCCGATTTTAGAATTAACCGGATTTGCCGAAATTACCGAATCTAAAGCAGCCAAGTGTCTCCGCAGCGCAGGCAGATAACCGACCGTTGCCAGCTCGCTAACTGGTTGTCGTATCTTTGACTTTCCCTTTTGAACGACGGGTTCCGCAGCCTGGTGCAGATAATCAAGCCGCCCACGAACAGCAATGGTGCCAGCAGGCACGGCACGTCGCTGGCGGTCGAACGATTGATGTGATGAACCGGGTCGCCGCCGAACGGCGGACTGTCGGCTGCCGGAGGAGAATCGGAGCCGGCACTCCGCAGCGCGGCAACGATGACAATGGTCGCCAAAATCGTCGTCACGAATCCGAGCCACATCAGAGGCGACCAAAAGACGGGCGGGGCGGGCGGGGCGGTCATCTGCGCCAGGTGAGTCTGCATCCGCACGATTCCCGAATGCCATTCGGTATTGCCGTCGTATTCGTAAACGGTTCCCGAAATGCGTCCCGACTGCGAGCCGCGCAAATAAGCCATCTCGAAAGTGGAAGTATTATTGGAATGACATTTGCCGCACTGCATTGGATTATGTGTTGAAATCGTATAAAGAATTCAGATAGTGATTTTATGAAGCTGGTTTTCAATCGTAAAAGCCGACCGTTTCGAGCCGCCAGCCGTCGTCGTAACGGCGAAAGGTCGCGGCTCCCTGCCGCGCATTAATCGAAAACTTCGTCGTTTGGTCTTCAGGCGCGCGAACCAGAATCGTCGGCGGCTGTTTGCCGAGCATTCTTTCCCGTATATCGGCGGGCAGCGTTTTGAATTCGGCAGTCGAACCGTCAAAGTAGCGGCTCGTCTCGTTCGGAACATACTTCCAGGCAAATTGCGCCTGCGCCGCGTCTCCGCCTTGTTTAGTGATGCCCGTCACTTCGGTGAACTCTTTTCCAGCCAGCGGTATCGAATCTTCGGACGGCGGCAAATCATATTCTTTCCAAAGAGCTTTGGCTTGGTCGGTCGTGACATACTTCTCGTCGAACCACCAGGTCGGCCCGTCCATCCAGCGTTCGTGGCGGGGCTGCTCGGAGTCGTGAGATTTGACGCGCGGCTCGACCAAGCCCAAATGATTGGCGACGGCGACCGGCGGAAACATTTCCAGGTAAAGTTTGATTTTTCGCTGCTCGGCTTCCGACGGAGTTTCCGTCCGCTCTTCCAAAATACGCAGAGAGCCTTGTCCGGCGACGGCGGCTTTGCCCTGCACGAGCGGCAGAGTAAAAGGCTGTTTGAAGTTTACGGTTTCCTCAATCAGCTTCTGCGCCTGCGAACGCGACAACTCTTTGGAAGAGCAAGAAGTTGTAGAAATGATTGAAAAAATTATAGTTGATAAAAGCACAGTTCTACAAAAAAATTGAAAACCAAGAAGGTGCAACTTTACAAAATTTGAGTTCTTCATAAATTTCAATAAACTTTCAAACAAATCAAAAAATTTATTTAGTTCCGAATCTTTGTTATCCTTTTCTCGTTCTCACATAATTCTTGACTGCTCGTAGGTTTGCGAATCTTCAGATTTTGAAACAGTATCTGTCGAAACGGTTATTTGAAAATGTGTTGTTCAAGCATCGGGATGCGATTAAAACGGAGATATAATCCGTGAAAGTTCGAGCCGGAAACTCTCTATTCACTTCGGCTCGCCGGTATTCAAATAACTTTAAGTTTCCAAATGGAAACCAAAATACACAAAAACGCAGTCGAATAGTCAATTGCCGACGATGCTTCTCGTCAGGAGGAATTATCTGATGGGAAGCGCAAAAAGGGAGAAGCCTGAATTTTTAGCGGAAAAATTGTTAGCCATACGCAACAAGCTATCTTTGACTTTGGAACAAATGGCGGACGAGTTATCCACCGACAAAATTAAATTACGAAAGTCAGACGTGTCGCGGTATGAAACCGGAAGCAGGGAGCCTTCGTTAATTGCTTTACTTAGATACGCTCATCTCGCCGATGTGTCTGTCGACGCGCTGATAGACGACAAGTTGGAAGTTTCAAAGATGAAGAAAACGGGTAAGAGCCACAGTAAATATTAATCGTAGAAATGCCGCCGCAAAAAAAAGAAAAGACAATCGGAGAAATTATTAGCGGCGCGCGCCGCCGCTCGGGACTGAGTTTGCGAGCGGTCGCGGCGCGTATTCCGATTAACTTTTCGTATTTGTCGGACATTGAAAAAAGCCGTCGCAGTCCTTCGGAAAAAGTCATTAAGGGTTTGTGCGAGCAGGAAGAGTTAAATCTGGACTTCGATTATTTGATGGCTTATTCGGGTCGTCTAGGAGAGGACGTGGAAAATTATCTGAAAAAACATCCTTTATTGGGAAGTCTGATTCGAGACATCGCTAAAGAAAATCTCACCGATACAAAATTAACAGCCGTTCGAGAAAACTTAAAAACTTTTATCGAAAGAGAAAATACTTCGCCGAAATCATAATAAACAATCACTCGCTCCGCTCTTGACATAAAGAGAATTATTATTCTATTTCAAGTGTGGCAGTTGGCGCACAGACATATAATAAAATGAGTGGAAAA
>JAYVGL010000206.1:0-35051 GCA_043772175.1 Pyrinomonadaceae bacterium
TGTTCGCCGCCTTTTATTTCCGATTGGAGTTGGGCGATGCGATTTTCGAGAAAATCGTTGGTTTTACTGCTCGTGCCGCTGCGTTTCTCCTGATTGGCTTTGGCAAAAACTTCGCCGATGCCGTTCACGACGAAAGCGGCGAATTCCGGGTCGGTGTGCTTGAATAAAACTTCGATCAGCCGCGTATCTTTATTGGTCGTCCGCGATTCCCGAATCGGCTCGACGCTCACATTCTTTTTGATGATGTCAACGTAGGGAGCCAGACGGATGGCTTCGGCGATTTCTTCGGAAGTCGCCGAAGTCGAGTTCGCCGTTACTTCGCCAATCCCTTTTTCGGCTTTTTTCGGCGCGTCGCCGGCAAGTCCGACGGCTTTCAAAACCGAACTCAAAACCGAAACCGATTCGCTGCCTTTGATTTTTTGGAATTCCTTGTTGTTGTCCAAGCTCAATTCTTTGACCACGCGGCGCAGAAGATTTTCGCTCGTTAAAAGCTGCAATTGGGTGTTGAAATAAGAAGGGTCTTGATTCATCGCCGACGAACGCCGGTCGCTCGTCACCAAATCGGGATTGGCTTGTTCCAAATCCACCTGCACGACCGCCCGCGCCTGATAGATATTCGGCTTGCGAGCCATATAAATCGCCGTCAGCGTCGTCATTAAAACCGCGATGCCGACGACCAGCCAGAATCGTTTGCGAATTATTCGCCAATAGGTAACTAACTGAAAGCCGCCTTCCTGCCCGCCGAGATTGCGATACGTGCCGTAGCTCCCGTTGGACGCGGGCATCGGCGGCTCGAACGGGCGTTCGATCTCGACCGGCTCGATTCTGCGCTGGGTAATCTCTCTCGTTTCTTTCATATAAAAATTAAGGGAAGCGGTATAAAATAGTCGGCAATCCGCCCGTAATCGCTTTGACCAATCCGTTTTTGAATGATTTCAAACTGTCTTTCGGCACTTCGACAATATCGTTCGCCTGTAGAATCGGGTCGGCAACTTTTTTCTCCCGAATATCTTTTAAGTCGTAAATCGTTTCGGATTTGGGCAGATTGTTAACGGCTTGTCTCTGAAGAATCACCTTGCTCGTTCGGGCTTCCGGGGCGAGACCGCCGCCGATGGCAATCGCCTGCGTCAGCGTAACGGGTTCTTTCAGCGAAAACTTCGACGGTTTGGTAACATTCCCGACGACGTAGGCTTCTTCGGCTTCCAGAATCGAAACAATATCGCCCGGCTGCATCCAGGGATTTTCATCGCCCTTCATCACCGCGTTCATCTGATATTTGAGGAACAGCACTTCGCCGCCGGCTTCCGCATTTTGCGGGTCGGCGCAGCCCGATACGTTGCCGATTCGCGCCACTTGGATTTTCGATCCGGCTTTCTCGGTTTTCGGACCGCCGGCGAACGCCAGCAATTCGAGCAGTCTGATTCGCCGATTCAAATAAAAACTACCCGGCTTTTCGACCGCCCCGATCACGGCGAACGGCTGCGAAAGCTGCTCGACTGCGCGAACGCTGACGAACGGATTGCGAAGATAAGTCTTGTAAAGCGTTCCGATAGTTTCGCCCAATTCCCTTTCGGTTTTGCAAACCGCGACAATCGGCAGGTCAATGCGCGGCATCAGAATCGTGCCGTCGGGACTGACTCGCGCCACCTGATTGAGTTCCGGGTGGCGAAACACCTGAATCTCAATCGTGTCCTGAAAACCAATCCGGTATTTTTCGTTACGCTGTTTGGCGGAAAATTGATTGTCGGAGATGTCGTCGCCGAGACTTTGCGACGGCTCGACCAATTTGACGGCGGACGGCGCGGCGTTCGGCGGCGGCTGAACTTTTTTATCCTGACCGAAAACCGATGCCGCCCAAAAACCGTTAAAAAATATAACGGCACACCACACCGCTGTCATTTTTTTAGCGTTCATAATTTATTACTCCAAATTTCTTTCTGCTTAAAAGGGTGAAATTTCAGCTTTTTGATTCTGATTTTCCGGGAAAAGTTTGTTTACTTTCTGGTCTGCTGCCAATTGTAGCAAAATAATTTGGAAAAAGGCATTCTAGCAAATAGATTCGGAAAGTTGAAGTTACGCGGCTTTTGATTTTCCGACTTTTAACAAAACCGACGTTTTAGGATAAAATTCACCTTTTCAAGACAATTGTATGCAAAATGCCACGCCGATGCTTCGGCAGTATCTCGAAATCAAAAAACAATATCCCGGAACGCTGCTTTTTTTTCGGCTCGGCGATTTCTACGAACTCTTTAATGAAGACGCAATCATCGGCGCGCGCGAACTGGAAATCACTTTGACGGCGCGGCATAAAGATTCGCCGAATCCGGTTCCGATGTGCGGCGTGCCACATCACGCCGCCGCCGGTTACATTTCAAAACTCGTTAAAAAAGGTTACCGCGTGGCGATTTGCGAACAGGCGGAAGCAGCGGGGAAGGATATCAAACTCGTCCGCCGCGAAGTCGTCCGCGTGATAACGCCGGGAACGGCGGTTGATTCGCAGCTGATCGAATCAAAAGAATCCGTTTATTTAGCGGCGGTGTGCGGCGCGGGCGAACGCTTCGGCATCGCGTTTTTGGAACTCTCGACCGGCGAATTCTCCGCCACCGAACTCTCCGGCGCGGATGCCTGGACGAAGACTTGCGGCGATTTGGAAAGTTTCGCCCCGCGTGAGATTTTGTTTCCCGAATCCCTGCGAAAATTGATCGAAAACACTTTCGGCACGAATCAACAGAATCTGGCGAATTTGAGCAACGTCATCTCCATCGCGCCGCCGAACAATAATAAGTTTTCGGCGACCTTGACGGCACTCGACGATTGGCTGTTTCAAACGGAAGACTGCGGCAATCTTCTGAAAAAACAGTTGAACGTCAAAGATTTGAGCGGTTTCGGTTTGGAAAATAAATCCGAAGCGTGTCGTTCCGCCGGTGCGGTTTTGCGTTACGCGCAGGAAACTCAGAAGGCTTCCGCCGAACATATTTCCGAGATCAATTATTACGAAACGACCGATTTTATGATTTTGGATCAAGTTACGCTCCGCAATCTTGAAATCATCGAATCGCGCAACGAAAAAACCAAACACACGCTTTTCAACGTCATAGACCAAACCGTTACCGGAATGGGCGCACGGCTGCTGCGCTCGTGGCTTCTGCGACCTTCGATCAAACGCAGTGAAATTCAAACGCGCCTTTCCGCAGTTGCGGAACTGACGCAGACGATTCTGCGCGATAAAGTCCGTTTTCTGTTGAAAGAAGTCGCCGATTTAGAAAGATTGGTCGGCAGATTAAATCTCGGCACGGCAACGGCGCGAGACTTGCTTGCCCTCAATCGTTCCCTTTCCAAGACACCTTTCATCAATAATTTGTTATCAGACGCGCAGAGTTTGTTACTGCAAGTTCTGGCTGAAAATATCTTTGAACTTCCCGATTTGCGAAACCTGATTGAAACATCAATTGCCGATGAACCGCCTTTGAACATCGCGGACGGCGGCACGATTCGGGAAGGATTTAATGTTGAATTAGACGATCTGCGAAACATCTCGACTTCCGCCAAACAGACGATTGCCGGATTCGAGGAACGCGAAAAGCAGCGCACCGGGATTCACAATCTCAAAATTAGATTTAACAGCGTTTTCGGCTATTATATCGAGATTTCCAAAGGCAACGTCTCGCGTGTGCCATCCGATTACGAACGCCGCCAGACTTTAGCGAACGCCGAACGCTACACGACACCGGAATTGAAGGAATGGGAAACGCAGGTTCTCGGCGCGGATGAGAAAATCAAGGAATTGGAGGCGGAAATTTTCCGGCGGATTCGTCTGGAAGTGCAGAAGGAGACGAAAAATTTGCAGTCAACCGCCCGCGCTTTGGCGACTTTGGACGCGCTGGCGAGCCTTTCGGAAGTCGCGGCGCGGCGCAATTACGTCGCCCCGAATTTGCACGACGGCGACGAAATCGAGATTACGGCGGGCAGACATCCGATTGTCGAAACTTTTAATCCAGACAGTTTCGTGCCGAACGATTTGCTTTTGAACAATTCGACCGACCGGCTTTTGATTATCACGGGTCCGAATATGGGCGGCAAATCCACGATTCTGCGGCAGATCGCTCTGATTCAAATTCTCGCGCAAATCGGTTCATTCGTTCCGGCAACGGCGGCGCGTCTGCCGATTATAGATAGAGTTTGGACGCGGGTCGGAGCCTCCGACGATTTAGCTTCCGGGCGTTCGACGTTTATGGTCGAGATGACGGAAACCGCCGCGATTCTGCATAATTCCACGCCGCGCTCGTTGATTTTGCTGGATGAAATCGGGCGCGGAACTTCGACTTTCGACGGACTTTCCATCGCCTGGGCGGTCGCCGAATATCTGCATAATTCGCCGGAACATTCGGCGAAAACACTGTTTGCGACGCACTATCACGAATTGACGGAACTCGCCGAAAATCTTCCCGGCGCAAAAAATTATCAGGTTCTGGCGACGGAAAAAGACGGCGACATCGTGTTTCTGCATAAATTAAAACGCGGCAAAGCGTCGAAATCCTACGGCATCGCCGTCGCGCAGATCGCCGGACTGCCCGCGCAGACGATTGCGCGGGCGAAAACGGTTTTGATGAAACTCGAACAATACGAAATGGCGGTTTTCGCCGAAACGAAAAAAAGCGCGGAGGCTTTAGACGCGGCGGTCGGACGCGCTTCGAGCGGCAAAGCCGCCGCGCAATTTTCGCTTTTCGCCATCACCAACGAAAATGTCGTTGACGAACTGCGCCGTTTGAACATCAATTCTTTTTCCGAAAAAGAGGCGAAAGACTTTTTGGAGGATTTACAAAAACGCATTGTTTAATCGTTTGATTGAACGCGACGTTTACCTCTCAAGTTATACTTTAACCGTCGGCAAGCCGACACTTTAACAATCGCTTTAAGTTTTTATATTTTCGCTTTTATTTTCTTTTGTATTTTTTATATTTATGCTCGAAAAACTGCTTGCTTTGCCGGTCGAACAAAAAATCGGACAGCTTTTTCTGATCGGACTTCCCGACGTTTCTTTGAACGCCGACACCAAAGAATTTCTCCGCGATGTCGCGCCCGGCGGCGTTTGTCTGTTTTCCCGCAACATCCGCGAAGCCGCACAAACCCGACAGTTGCTCGACGATGTTCGGGAGATTCTGCCAATCGAACCGATTTTGAGCGTTGACCAGGAAGGCGGTTTGGTTGATCGTCTGCGCCGAATTTCCGCGCCGATGCCCGCGCCGTCTTCCTTAAAAACGCTCGAAGAAGCGAAAGTTCTCGCCGAACTGACGGCGGAGATAGTGCGAATTTTGGGTTTTAATATGAATTTTGCGCCGGTCGTTGACGTGATAGACGAAACGCGGCGCAAATCATTCAATGGACTTTATTCGCGTTCTTTCGGCAATTCAAAAGCCGAAGTCGTCGAGATGACGACGGAATATCTCGAAAGTTTACAGTCAAAAGGCTGTCTCGGATGTCTGAAACATTTCCCCGGTTTGGGCGCGAGCGTCGTTGATTCGCACGAAGAGCTGCCGATTGTTTACCTGACCCGCGAAGAGTTTTTTGAAATAGATTTGCTGCCGTATCGCCGTCTGATTCCGACCGGCAAGGTTCACGCCGTGATGGTCGCTCACGCGAGTTTTCCGCGCTTCGACTTGCAGGAAACCGACGAGAATGGCAAACTTTTACCGTCTTCATTGAGTTACAACATCGTTACCAAACTGCTTCGGGAGGAATTGGAGTTTGCCGGTTTGGTCATCACCGACGACTTGGAAATGGGAGCCATCGTCAAAAATTACGGCATCGGCGAGGCTTCTAAAATGGCGATTGCGGCGGGCGTTGATATGCTGGCGATCTGCGCCAGTCCCGAAGCCATCGTCGAAGGTTGCAAAGCGGTGACGGAAGCCTGCAAAACCGGCGAGATTTCCGAAACCCGCATTGACGAATCTTTAAGACGAATCGCGCACGCCAAGTCTTTGATGCAGGAACCTTTGTCGTTCGACGCGGCGCGGCTGCAAACTCTCTCTGACGAAACGGTCAACCTCAGCAACAAATCAATTTCAAATACGGAGGATAAATAATTTTGTCTAAAGCAATTATATTTACATTAAGTCTGACTTTTATTTTTTCAATCGCCTGCCGCACCCGCAGCAGCGAATACGTTACCGTCGCCCTGCCCGAAACTTTCTCGACCTTCAACACTCTGACTTCCGACAAATCGGATGCCGCCGCCGAACGGGTTCGCAATCTGATGTTCAACTCTCTGGTTAAGAAAAACGAGAAATTTGAATACGTCGGCGAACTCGCCAAAGAAATCAAGCCGACCGAAGACGGCAAAGTCGTTACCTTCGTTTTGCTCGACGGCGTGAAATTTCACAACGGCAAAGAATTCACTTCGGCGGACGTGAAATACACTTTCGACGAACTTTTTAAAAGCAGCGGCTTCAAAGCGGGCGCGTTTTCCGATACGGTCGAGGGCAAAAGAGTTCCGCACATCGAATCAATCGCCGCTCCCGATGCCAAAACCGTCGTTTTCACTTTAAGCCGCGCATCTTTACAAAATCAGCTTTTATCGAATCTCGTCGCCATTCCGATCATCCCCGAAGGCACGGTCGAACAGCAGGCGACGAGTCCCGTCGGTTCGGGCGCATTCAAATTCGTCAGTTTCGACGGTTCGCAAAACATCGTCGAACTCGCCGCCAACCCGAACTTTTTCGGCGGCGCACCGAAAGTGCAGAAACTTCGCATCAAAACCGTCACCGATGCCAATTCGATGCAGGCGGAACTGCAAAGCGGCGGCGTTGATTTAGCACCGCTGCCGACCAATCTCGCGCCGGACACTTTGCAGTCTTTGAAAAACATTCCGACTTTGCAGGTCGCGCAGTTTAACGGCTCGAACATTCAATATCTGCAATTTAACACCGAAGCCGCCCCGCTCAACAACATCAAATTGCGGCAGGCGATTGCTTACGCCATTGACCGCGAGAAAATTATCAGCCAACTGCTCGCCGGGCAAGCGGCGATTGCTCATTCGATTTTGCCGGTCGAATCGTGGGCTTACAACGCCGGGACAAAATACAATTACGATCCGGCGAAAGCCAAGCAGCTTTTGCAGGAATCGGGTTACAAAGGCGAAACGATCAGGTTCAAATTAGCCGCCGGAAACACCGCTTTCAGCCAGTATTCGCAGGTCATTCAAAGTTCGCTAAAGGATTTGGGAATCAACGTCGAGATCGAACCGGTCGAGCCGAATGTTCTGCGCCAGCAGGTCGCCCAAGGTCAATTTCAAATGAATACGGGAATCTGGGTCGGCGGCAATCAAGACCCGATTTTCCTCCACGATTTGTTCACGACGCAGAAAATTCCGAACGAAAAAACCAAAGTCGCCTGCTGTAACCGCAGCCGCTACAGCAATTCCGAAGTTGATAAACTCATCAACGAAGCCTTCAATTCGACGAACCGCGAACAGGCGAAAGATTCATATTTCAAAGCGCAGGACATCATCAGCGCGGAAGTTCCGATGTTTCCTTTGTGGTATCCGGCGAATATGGTCGTGGCGAACAAGCGCATCGGCAACATCAAAATCAGTCCGAGCGGCGATTGGAGCTTTATCAAAGACATCACGGTCGGGCAATAAAAAATCGCGTCGAACTTGACAAAATTTCCTCGTTTTGTAGAATCATTACTTGCAAGCGGGAGTAGCTCAGTGGTAGAGCGCGACCTTGCCAAGGTCGAAGTCGCGAGTTCAAATCTCGTCTCCCGCTCCAAATTTTAGCGAAGTTCAGGGTAAAAGGAATAAGGTTTACTTTTTCCTTTTACCTTTTTAATTTTCCAGAACAAAAGGCGGCGTAGCCAAGTGGTAAGGCAGAGCTCTGCAAAAGCTTTATTCATCAGTTCGATTCTGATCGCCGCCTCCAAAAACTTCATCTTTTTTAAACCTGTCCCAATTTTGTTAAATTAAAACTTTGAAAGCAATTTTATCAGGTTTCCAGAAGCCTTTTTCTCAAAATATCACCTTGCAGTTGATTTGCGCCGAGACGGGCGACTTTAGTTCGGACGACTTACCAATCGCCGTTTTTGCAGATTTTCAAACCGCTTCCAAAATTCGTCAAAAAAGGAGATCAACAGTGAATTACCCGTTAACATTAACCTTTAAATTGCTCGCTCTCGCCAGTCAGATATATGTGCGCGACGCGAGCGGCGGCACGGTCGGCTACGTCAAGCAGAAACTTTTAAAACTGAAGGAAGACATCAATGTTTTCGCCGACGAAAATCAAACGCGATTGCTGTTCAACATCAAAGCCGACCGCGTAATTGATTTTTCCGCGCAGTATAATTTTACCGATCACCAAGTCGTTTTTCTGGGTTCGATCAAACGTCAGGGAATGCGTTCGATTTGGAAAACGCATTATTTGATCTCCGATGCCCAAAACCGGCAGGTGATGGAAATCAACGAAGAAAATGCGTGGGTTAAAGTGTTCGACGCGCTGGTCGGCGAAATTCCGGTTGTCGGAATGTTCACCGGCTACGTTTTTAATCCGGCGTATATCGTCTCGAAAACCGGCGGTGCGGCGGTCGCCCGCGTCCGAAAACAACCGGCGATGTTTGAAGGAAAGTTTACGGTTTCAACCGAAACACCGCTGTCGCCGACTGATGAAAATCTGGTTTTGCTCGGCGTTTTGACGATGACTCTGCTCGAACGCGCTCGCGGATAAATTTCGGGCGGCAGATAGTTTAATCAAATCGAAAATAGAATTTGGAAGTCTTCGGGCTGAATCATTTCTATTTTCGATTTTTTTGCGGCTTTGAATAATTCGGTGTTTTTTCCCGAACGCAATTTAAGTTAAAATGGTTTTTGCCGAAAAACAATATGAAAACCGAAACTCCCGTGCGGCGGCAGTATCTCGAAGTCAAAGCCAAACATCAGGACGCGCTTTTGCTGTTTCGTCTGGGGGATTTTTACGAAGCCTTCGACGACGATGCGCGAATTCTGGCGCGGGAACTCGACATCGTTCTGACTTCGCGTTCGATGGGCAAATCCGATGCGCGGATTCCGCTTGCCGGCGTGCCGCATTTCGTTCTGGAAAAACACTTGGCGACTTTGGTCGCACGCGGTCATCGGGTAGCGATTTGCGAGCAGACTTCGGCACTGCCGATCAAAGGAGATGACGGCAAAAAACTGATTCAGCGTGAAGTCGTCCGCGTCGTCACCGCCGGAACGATCATCGAACCGCTGCTGCTCGACAGCAAGTCGAACAATTATTTAGTTTCGTTTTTCAGCGACGGGAGTCGCGCCGGAATCGCCTACGCCGACATTACGACGGGCGATTTTGCCGCTACCGAAGTTGAAAATCGGGACGCGCTGACCGAACTGCAAAGACTCGCGCCCGTCGAAATTTTACTGGCGGAAGCGGCGGAAGATTTTTCAAATCGAGATTTGCCGCCGTGCGTAACGCGACTGAAAGCGGATTTTTACGATTATAAAAATGCCCGCAAAGCACTGCTCAATCATTTTCAGACGAAAAACTTAAAGGCGTTCGGCTTGGAAAATTCTCCGCTGGCGGCGGCGGCGGCGGGCGCGTTAATCGGCTATCTGAACGATTCACAATTTGGGGCGGCGAACCAATTAACGCGGCTGACGAGTTATGACAGCCGCGAATTTATGCTGCTCGACGCGCGGACTCTGCGGAGTTTGGAAATTTTTGAAAACGAATCGGGAACCAGCCTTTTGTCGGTTATTGACCGCACCAAAACGCCGATGGGCAGCCGACTTCTGCGAAAATGGCTGCGCCAGCCGCTGCTCGACTGCACGGAAATTTACCGGCGGCAGGAACATCTTCAATGGCTCAAAGAAAACGCCGCCGAGCGCGTCAAACTGCGCGCGACGCTCGCCGAGATTAAAGATTTGGAACGGCTTTCGAGTCGCGCCAAAGCCAATTATTTATCGGCATACGAACTGTTCGCTTTCGGGAAAAGTCTGGAATTGATTCCGGCAATTAAAAATATCCTGCGAAATGACACGGTTCGTTTCGGTCAGATGCTGACTCATCTGCCGGAATGCGCCGCCGCCGCGAAATTGATCGAGGCGAGCATTTCCGAAGATTTACCGACGCGCTACGGCGAACAAACCGGCATTATCCGCGCCGGGTTTTCCGAAGAATTGGACAAACTCCGCGCCACCTTAAAAGACGGCAAAAGTTTTTTGGCGGAGATGGAACAGCGCGAGCGAACGCGCACGGGAATCAAAAGTCTGCGCGTCGGTTTCAATAAAGTTTTCGGTTATTACATCGAAATCACCAAGCCGAATCTGCATCTCGTTCCCGAAGATTACACGCGCAAACAAACCTTGATTCCGGCGGAGCGGTATATCACGCTCGAACTCAAGGAATACGAGTCGCTGGTCATCCACGCGCAGGAGCGCGTCGGCGAACTCGAAGCGAATTTGTTCCGGCAGATTTGCGCGGAAGTCAGCCGCAACCGCGCTGAAATTCTGCTTGCCGCCGCGACGATTGCCTACGCGGACGCGATCAGCGGTTTAGCCGAAGTCGCCGACGAACTGAATTATTCGCGCCCGACCGTTAACGAAACTTCCCTTCTGCGAATCAAAAACGGTCGCCACGCGGTCGTCGAAAAGATATTCGGCGACGACGAAGACAACGGCGAATTTATCGCCAACGACGCGGCACTCGGCGGCAACGGTGCGCCGCAAATCGCTTTGATTACCGGACCGAACGCTTCGGGGAAATCAACTTATCTGCGGCAGATCGCCCTGCTCGTGCTGCTGGCGCAAATCGGCAGTTTTGTTCCGGCGGACGAAGCCGTCGTCGGCATCTGCGACCGGATTTTTACGCGCATCGGACTTTACGACCGCATCGGGGCGGGCGAATCAACCTTTATGACCGAGATGATCGAGACCGCCGAAATTCTCCATCACGCCACGCCGCAGAGTCTGATTCTGCTTGACGAACTCGGACGCGGAACTTCGACTTTCGACGGTTTGGCAGTGGCGCGGTCGGTTTTGGAATTCATACACAATCACCCGAAACTAAAATCGAGAACGCTGTTTGCGACGCATTATCACGAACTGGCGGAACTCGCCGAACTGCTTCCGCGCATCGAAAATTTCTACTTTCTAATCGAAGAAGAAAAAGGTAAACTCACATTCAAATACAAAATCGCCGCAGGCACGGCGTTGAAAAGTTACGGCGTTTACGCGGCGCAGATCGCCGGTTTGCCAAAGCCGGTCGTGCATCGCGCCGAAGAACTTTTGAAGGAATACGAACGGGAAAACGGCGGCGGCGAATTTTTGCCGCACGAGTATTCGGAAATCGAAAAGCGTCTGGCGGAAATTGACGGCGACAATCTTTCGCCGGTCGAAGCGTTGATGAAAATTTACGAGCTGAAAGGTCTTTTGCGAAAACAGTCGGAAAGCGTTCCCAAACTAAAGAAAGTTTTCGGATAGTTATCGAGTGCAGACGTTTATAACAAGGGGTTTAATTATGAAGCTGCTGAGTTTCAGTTACGAGAGCCTGAAGAATCTTCCGTTAAAAGATTTTTTCTTGCGGCTTTACACCAAAGCCTTCGACGAGGAAGACTTGATGAGCAACGCCGCACAGGTGGCGTTTTATTTCGCGTTCGCGTTGTTTCCGCTGCTGTTGTTTTTGCTCACGCTGTTCGGTTTCGTGCTTGAATCAGCCGACGATTTGCGAGCCGAGATGTTTTTTTATCTGCGCCAAGTGATGCCCGGTTCAGCGTTTGAATTAGTTCAAAACACGCTTCAGGAAGTTACCGAAAGCAGTTCCGGCGGCAAGCTGACGTTCGGAATTCTCGCGGCTTTGTGGGCGGCTTCGGCGGGCGTTGACAGCACACGCACCGTTTTAAACGGAGTTTATAATTTGTCGGAAACCCGCGCCTGGTGGAAGACGAAATTGACTTCGCTGGCGATGACGCTCGGTTTGGGAATTCTGGTAACGGTCGCGCTCGGCATCGTTTTCTACGGCGGGAAATTCGTGACGCTGATTTTGAACACGATCAATTTGCCGATTCAGTCACCCGCCGTGCTGGGCGTTTTGCAGTGGATTATCGTGCTGACGGTTTTAATATCCATCTTCGCCCTGCTATATAATTTCCTGCCCAATCACAAAACTTTCAAATGGGTTTGGGTTTCGCCGGGCGCGATTATCAGCATCGCCTTGTGGCTTTTGCTTTCCTACAGCTTCAGTCTTTATTTGGAATACTTTAACACTTACGCCAAAACTTACGGCTCCCTCGGCGCGATGATTATCCTGATGCTTTGGCTTTATTTAACGGCTTTGGTGATTTTAATCGGCGGCGCGATTAACGCCGTTTTGCAGGAATTTACCGATCCGCAAACCGCCGAAGCGGGCGCAAACAAAGCCGCCGCCAAAGAAATGGCGGACAATCCCGAAAGCGGCGCAATCGGATCGTCAAAGGTTATCAATAAAAAAGCCGAGGTTTTGGCGGCGGTCAATCAGGAAGACGCTTCGACGGAAAAAGCCGCGACGGAAAAAACAGTGGCAGAAAAAGCAACGGCTAAACATCCTGATGAAAGCGTGGAAGCGGTTGAAAAACCGCCGGTCGAGAAATCGAATTTGAAGTTGATCGCCGGACTTTTAATCGGTTTCGTTTCCAATTTGAGGAAGAAATAATCGCCGCCGCCCGTCCGCAAACAAATTCGTCTCCGGCGTTTCCGCAGCTTATAAAATTTTATGTCATTGATGCTTGAAGAAATTGCCGACCAACCGGCGGTCTTGGAAAAAACGATTCGTGAAGAAAGCGCGAAACTGAAGAAGATCGGCGCGGTGCTGCGCGAGAAAGAAATTGATTTGATCGTCATCGCGGCTCGCGGCAGTTCCGACAACGCGGCATTTTTCGGGCGATATTTGCTGGAGATTACGACCGGCATTCCCGTCTCACTATCCGCGCCGTCGGTTTACACGCTTTACAACGCGAAATTAAATTTAAAGCGTGCGCTGGTCATCGGCGTTTCCCAATCGGGCGAAGGCGTGGACATCAACCAGGTTTTGGAAAGCGCGAAAAAATCCGGCGCGTTCACGCTCGGCATCACCAACGAAGCCGATTCGACGATGGCGAAAATTGCCGACGAGTTTCTGCTGATTCACGCCGGACGCGAAAAATCGGTTGCCGCCACCAAAACTTACACCGGACAGATGCTGCATTTTTATCTGCTGGCTTCGATTTTATCCGAGCGAAAATTCGATTACGAAAAAATTCCCGAATACACCGGGCAGACTTTAGAATTAAAATCCGAGATCGTCGAACTCGTGCAGCGATACGTTTTTATGGAAAACTGCGTGGTCGTCGGGCGCGGTTTGAACTACGGCAATTCTTACGAACTGGCTTTGAAATTGATGGAAACGTGCTACGTCGTCGCCGAAAGATTTTCCTCCGCCGATTTTTTTCACGGTCCTTTAGCAATTATCGAACGCCGTTTTCCGGTGATAATGTTCGCTCCCAAAGGCGTAACCGCGCAGAGCAATCTGGATTTGCTGGCGCGTCTGAAAGAACTTCACGCCGATTCGTTTTCGATTACCAACGACGACCAGATCGCCGCCTTAAGTTCGCGCAGTCTGCGTCTGCCGCCGGAAATTGACGAATTTCTGTCGCCGATTCCGTTTATCGTGCCGGGACAGCTTTTCGCCGCGCTGCTCGCCGAAGCCAAAGGTTTAAACCCGGACGCGCCGCGCTCTCTGACGAAAGTTACGCGCACCGTTTGAGAAAAAAAGCGTTCGGAAGAACTCGAAATATGCTGTTGCGAATCGCTAAAATCTTCCTTTCGCTGCTGTTTTTTTCCCTGTGCTATATTCAGCCGTTCGTCTATTTTTCCAATTTTCAAATTCCGCCGACCGAATTTATTTTCCTGCTCGCTTCGGCGTTCTGGCTGCTTTCGATTATCGCCAAACAATCCGTCTTTCGTTTCCACCGATTTTACTGGATTCTGCTTTTTTACTACGCCGCGATGCTCGGTTCGGCGATTTTGGCGGAGAATCGGCAGACGAGTTTTGTCAAACTCGTCGGCGAAACTTATCTGTTGTCTCTGCCGGTTTTGATTTTCAATTTAGTTGACACGAAGGAAGAATTGAAGCGTTTGATTTTAGTTTGGCTCGGCGGAACGGCTTTCGCGCTGATTGTCGGCATTCTCAGCCTCTATCTTTTTTATGAGAATCGTGAACATTGGCTTTTAAATTATACGAGTTACCCGTTCGGGGCGGTTCCGGTCGGCAATTATCCGCGTTTGCGGCTGAATTTTCTGACTCCGAGTTTGCTTTGCAATTATTTAAGCGTCAGCTTTGCGCTGCTTTTAATCGCCGCCAAAATGAATTGGATCGGAAAAAGCGTTTTCCTGATTTTCGCGTTGCTGATCGCCGTCATCGCCGTTTTTACGATTTCATCAGGGCTTGGCGGATTCGCTTTGATCGCCGGATGGTGGATTTTCTGCGAGCGGCGAGAAAAACATCAACTGTCCGCTAACTTAGCTTTGATCGGCGGAACGGCGGTTGCGATGTTTTTTTGGCTGATGAACTTCGTCGCCCTGCAAGCGCATTCGACCGCCGCTTTCACTTTTCGCGTTTTCGGTTTTGAGTTTTATCCGTCGCCGCGTCTGCTGGTCTGGCAGGCATCAATCCAAACTTTTCGGGAGTATTTTTTTTTCGGGCGCGGTGTCGGACAGGATTCGTGCGAAGTCTTTTTTCAGAATACCGACGGCAGTTTCACCGTATTAACCGATGCTCACAATCTTTATTTGAGCGTCGCGTCGCAGGAAGGAATCGTCGGTCTGGCGGCGATTTTGATTTTAATCGTCTATTGGCTGCGAGCGTTTTCGCCCTTCGGTTCTGCGACGGACAAATTTTCCGCCGTCCCAACGGGTTTGTGGATCGCATTTCTTTCAGCCTTTGTTTATCAAGGTTTGGTCGGCTCTTTTGAAGATTCGCGGCATCTTTGGACGTTGTTCGGATTGATGCTGTGCGCCGATAATTTAGTTGATCGCCCGGAGCAGAGCTTCGCGCATCTCGCCGGCGGTGCGCCAGCGTAATTGAACTTCTTTGGCAATCGCGGTTTCGATGACGGCGGCGACGCGCAGCGGAACTTCGGGCATTCTCTGTTGAATCGGGACAATTGGTTTTTCAAAAATCGCTTTGACGGTTTCCGAGATTCCGGCTCGCGGACTCAAATCGAGCGCGTGCGCTCCGGTGATTAAACTGTAAGCCGTCATTCCAATCGCGTAAATATCGGACGGCGGTTTCACTTCCTTAAAATCTCTGACTTGTTCGGGCGGCATATAGGCAATCGTTCCCGCCACGTCGCCGACCATCGTCACGCCGCTCATCCCGGTTTGTTTGAAACTTTTCGCCAAGCCGAAATCGGTTAATTTTGAAGTGTAGCGCGGGAAAGTTCCGTCAACCAGAATGTTTTGTTCTTTGATGTCGCGGTGGACGAATCCGAGCGAGTGCGCGAAATCGAGCGCGGCTAAAGTTTGTTCGATGATGACGATGACTTCGCGGTAGTCCAATTTCCCGCCGCGCATTTTCGAGAGTTTGGAGGCATCCATTCCGCCGACGTATTCGCTGACCAGATAGACGATGCCGTTGTGCGTTCCGTGTTCAATGTAGCTGACGATGTGCGGGTGGCGCAGGCTGGCGGCGACTTCGATTTCGCGCATAAATCTTTTTAAGGATTGCTCGCTGACGGCGACTTCCGGCAGAAGGGTTTTGATGGCGACGGCGCGACCGTCTTTTTCCGAACGGGCGAGCATCACGCTGCCCATTCCGCCTTGTCCGAGTATGCGAATCATCTGATAATTCGGAATCGGCTGCGGATTTTTCCTGAGAATTTCGCGGCAGTCGTCGCAGACGAAAGTTAATTTCGCATCGGGACGCGAGACCTCGGCTTTGGAAGGCAGTCCGCAATTAAGGCATTGAATCGTAATCAGAGACGGCACGGTGTCAACCATCCGTTTCGACTGCGGATTGCCGAACGAATCGTCGAAATTCGATTCGGCGGTTGAAACTTCGACTTCGAGAACCGTCTCGCCGCCCTGAATGCGGTCGCCGTTTTTTAAATGTGCCGTGTCAGCTTTCAAGCCGTTGACGAAAGTCCCGTTGGTCGAACCCAAATCACGAAGGAAACACTGCGGCGGCGCGATTTCCAGAAGGCAGTGATGGCGCGAGAAAAAACGGTCGTGCGGCAGACAGAACTGCGAATCTTCGCTGCGCCCGATCATAAAAGTTTCGTGCTGGTCAAACGTGAAAAACCGTCCGGTTTGCGGACCCGCAATCACGCGGAGTGTAACTCGCATTATTTATCCAAATTTCCTTATCAAATGACGGCTGTTACAGACCGCTTCTATTTCGGCAGATTCACCAGAAACGCGACTCCGTAAATTATCAAAAGCAAAACCATAATCGCCAGATAGACAACTCCGGTGATGATGCCGCCGAGTGCCAATCCTCTGCCGCCGTTTTTTTGCGGGTCTTTTTTGATTTGCGACAACGCGATGAATCCCGTAATCAGAGCGGCTGGGGAAAGCAGTAACCCCATCGAACAGCACCAGCCGATAGTTACGCTGCCGATTCCCAAACAAAGTGAGACTACTGCCAGAGTTTGATTTTGTCCCGCCATCGCCAGCGGCGCAAACATCTGGTTTGGCTGAAGCGGCTGATTTTCCCACGGCGGCGCGTTTGGCTGAAGCGGTTGGCTGCCCCACGGCGACGAAGGTTCGTTCGGCGACCAGTTCGGCTGCGTCGTCCGCACTTGATTCATCTGAATCGTCGGCGGCGCGTCGTCTTTGGCTTCGATCAGAACTCCGCCGTCGTTCAGACAAAAATTCAAGTTTTCGTCCGTGTAAATTTGATTGCAAATCGAACAGGTTTTCATACGCCGGTGATAATTTATTTATTGATTTCCAAATCCGAAAACGCAATTTGCACGGCATCGCCCGCATATAAGCCGGTGATGCCGCCGCTGTAGCCGTCCGTGTTGCCGACGGTTCTGATAAATTCGCCGTTGATGTAGAAATTCATCGTTTTGTCGGAATCGCGCACTTCCAGAAGATTTTCCGCGCTTCCGTTTTTGATGGCGTTCGAACGAGTCCAGCCGACGACGACGATTTCATCGCCGGGCGTGTGCCGCACGACGCGATATTTTTTACTTTCCGAATCAATCAAAAAAGCGTAATCCTGCGTCAAAGGCACGGGATTGCTGTTGACGATCAAGCCGAAACCGAGATTCGACTTTTCTTCATTGACGTTGCGAACGGTAACTTTGGTCGTCGCATTTTCGGTTTTATCCGTCGCCAGAGCCGCCAGCACGTAGTAATAATTTTTTTTGTCGGAGTTCATCAGCAATTCGCCGTCGGCATATTCGGTGTCGCCCAAATCGGTGTCGCCCTTGACCCATCTCGACAGATCAATTTTTCCGCCGGTCGAACCGGAGGTCGAAGTTGAATTGGAAACGATTTTACTTTTGTTTTCCGAATTGGCGAGGTTATTGCCGGTGTTGGCAACGCTTTGATTGGAGTTGCCGTTTTTATTGTCGAGACTCGCTCCGTAGAAAATCAAACCGACGAAACCGCTGCCGCACAACAGCACCAAACCGCCTAAAATTCCCACCGCCCACAGCCAGCTTCTCGATTTTTTCGGCGGCGGCTGTATCGAGTATGGCGGCGGCGTGTTCCAATTTCCCGGAGTTTGATTTTGCCCGCCGAATTGCTGCGGCGGTGCGGTCGGGCGCGTCTGATTCATCATCACCGTCGCCGGAATGGAATCGTCAACGGCGTTCGACCGCATCAAAGTCGCACCGTCATCAAGACAAAAATTAAGATTTTCGTCGCTGTATGTTTTCTGACATCTGGGACAAATTTTCATCTTTTCCACCTGCGGCGATTCTGCGCGGAACGAAACGGTTTTTTATTATACTTTATTTTTTTTTCAGCAAGAGACCAACCGAATCAATTTTCAATTCTACCCGATTCGGTTGAAAAACAGAAAATCTTTAGCGAAATTTGTTTGCAATCTACAACGCGCTTCCGCAGCGACCGCAGTATTTAATACTCGACGGATATTTACCGCCGCATTTTTGACAGACTTTTTCGACTTGCGGCGGCTTGTTCGACGCATTTGATTGAAAGACGACGGCTGGCGTTTTCACCGAATTGCCCGGCTGGACGATATTCAGACCGCAGCGTCCGCAGAATTTTGACGACGACGGCAGGCTGGTCGTGCAGCGCGGACACGGAAAATCTTGCTTGCCGTCGCCTTCGCTGATGATATTGAAAGTCCGATTTCCGCACTTGCCGCAAAACTTCACGCCCTGCGCGAAGCGGGCATTGCAGTTGGTGCAGGCGACGATTCCGGGCATCACGCTCGACTGCGCCGCACTGCCGCTGCCGCTCGACTGTGACGGCGACGGCTGACTGCTCGACGCTTCGCGCAACGGTTTCAATTGCGCCTGAATAACTTGTTCGTTCGCGCCTTCCTGAATTTCGATCACGCGCTCGTCGTCTTTTTCGCCGATTTTGGAAACACGCAAAACGTGCTGTCCGGCGGGAATCGTCGTCAGAATCAATTTTCCGGAACTGCCGATACTTCCCTTGCGCTCGTCGTTCACGTAAACTTCGGCGTTGACCGGCGCGAGAATGACGAGTCTGGAAGTTCCGGCGTTTTTCCGGTCGTCAACGTCTTCCGCCGCCGCTTCGAGTTCCGTGATCCATTCGCCGACGCTTGCCGGACGATTTTTCGGGTCAATCTCCAACGCCTTCATCACGACTTTTTCGACATCTTTCGGAATATCCGATCTGAGGGTCGAAAGCGGCGGCGGCGTGTGCATAATTTTCTGCATCACGAGCTGCATCAAATCGCCGACGAAAGGCGTGCGCCCGCCGAGCATTAAATAAGCGATTGTGCCGAGCGCGTAAACATCGGCGCGAACGTCCACGCCGAGTTCCGGCTGCATCTGTTCGGGCGACATAAATTCCGGCGTTCCGATGATTCCGCGCGAGGAAGGCGTGGCGTTGGAATTGGCATCGGTGACGGTTTGATTGACGATTTTCGCCAGCCCGAAATCGCCGACTTTGATAAAGCCGTCCCCGGTTTTCCCTTTTGTCATTATAAAAATGTTCGCCGGTTTCAAATCGCGGTGGAGAATTCCCGCTTCGTGCGCCGCTTCCACGCCGTCAGCGATCTGGCGCAGGAGTTTGACGGCGCGACCGACCGGCAGAGTTCCTTCGCGGCGCAGAAGACGATGCAGGGTTTCGCCTTCGACATATTCCATCACGAGATAAAAAATCCCTTCCGCCGATTCGCCGAAGTCGGTTACGTCCACGACGTTCGGATGACTGACTGATGCCGCCGACATCGCCTCGCGTTCAAACCGCGCAATCGCTTCGCCTTCCTGCAATTCCTCGCTATTTAAAATATCCTGTCGCACGGTTTTCACCGCGACGCGGCGCGTTCCCAGATTTTTATCACGCGCCAGATAAACCTGTCCCATCGCCCCGCGACCAAGGCGTTTTTCGATAAAATAACGATTCGCCAGCAATTGCGTTCCGGGCAGACTTCCGCGTGTCGGTGTCTGGTCTTGAGGACAGAAATTTACGTCGTCGGCGTAACACAGTTCACATTTCGGACATTCTTTCATCGCTTATATTTTGCTATAAATAGTTTTTTTTCCAAACCCTGAACGCGCCGCCGCCGGATTTTTTGCAAAACGGCGATTACTTGTTATAATCCAAATTGTTAATTCGGGTTGTTAGCTCAGTCGGTAGAGCAACGGACTCTTAATCCGTGGGTCGCAGGTTCGATCCCCGCACAACCTACCAAAACTTAAAAAGAGTAATCGTAACGATTACTCTTTTTTCTTTGCCGTGTCGAGTTGATTCGTTCGCCGCCGATGCGTAAGCGTAAAACAGCGTTTGGAATTTTATTGATTAAATCGCCGGCAATTATTATCATCGTAAAATGAACAGCAATGCCTCAAAAACTTTGCAGTCGTATATGTTTCAGACCGGCAGCAATCATTCGGCGGTCAGGGTTGTGAAAACATTTCTCAACTCCACTCCGAAAACTTCGATTGGCAATCTGAAAGCGGATGTTCTTTCGACGCGGCGACCAAAGCGGCGTTGACGGATTTCCAGAAAAATAAAGGCTTGACCCCGACGGGCGCGATGGATGTCAAGACGTGGCTCGCCATCGGCGCGGAGATGAATCCGGTGCAGATTCACCTTGCCGGAATGTGGGATCAAACGGCGCAGAATCTGCTGTTGATCGGTCATCGGCTGAAATTCCCGTCCAAAAAGCCGAATTCAGATAATCCGTCCGGCATCAGCGGCTCCGTCCGAACAAAATCTCTGATTGCTAACGCCGCCGAGCCGTATAAATTTACTTTCAGCGTTTACGTTGCCGCCTTTGCGCCGTTCGATTGGTTCGGACCGCTGAATTTGTCGAGAGGCGATGGCAAAGATCGGCAGTTTGGATTCAAATTATCAGAAACATACAGACTGCGTGCCGAAACAACGATGACCGCTTCGCCCGGCGATCACACATTTACCTACTCGGTTACGCGAGCGTCGGATGCCACCGATTCTTTCCTGCTCACGCCATCTGCTGTTCCCGGACCGATGGGAACTATGATTCCAACCGTAAAATTAGTTACCGAGAAATCGGAAGGCGCGATCAGCGATGAAGAGACGGGCGAAGTTCAGACAAACGGATTACGACGGGAAGGAAATTCCATTTATTATCATTTTTGCGGCAACGACGATGCTTTCGCGTTGTGGGGCGGCGACAGCCTGCTGACTTCGGATATTGATATTCACGCCTCACTGGAATTCAATTATTTTCCGCAGGCTGATTCCAGGACGGTTTTGATGAAAGCGAGCGGACAAATACTCGGCGATGAGTTTCCGGCGGTCGAAACGTATGTTCTTGACCGGATGGGCAACGGCGTGATGCTCGGAGTCTGGCAGGTGCGGGAGGGCGACGGTCCGGTTTTGACGCGCTATGGCACACCCGGAATCATCGGCGACAAGCGATTGCCGATGATTGACGTTGATGTCACCATCGTCGTCGTGGACGGCATTTTTAAATATGTCCAAAAATTCGGCAGACTCATTTCGCTCGCCGAACATAACAAGCAGTTCACGGATACGCCGCCCGTCAGACTAATATTTCTTAAACAGATTTAATTTCATCTGTAAATGCGCTTCCGGCGTTGATTGTAAGGTAATCAAAATTTTGATTTTAGGTTGTGGGAAAAATAGAAATATGAGAAACCGAAAAAGATTTATTGTTTTGTTAGTTCTGTTGTTGTCGAACTTATCTTGTGTGTCCTTCGCCAAACCCGGTGAAATTATCTACTTGATCCCTGAAAGTTTCACCGGCGGTGTCATCATCGTTTTCAATCAACCTGACGGCATCACGCCGGAAACCGATAAAGACGGAGCAATAATTTACAAAATTCCGAAAGACGGGCTGATAAAAGTTAAAGAGCCGATCACAAAAACGGCTTATGATTCCAAGTATTATTTCGTTGATGACAAAGGCAAACGAACACTGATTGAATATCTCTATCCCGGACATTATGTGAGGAATCCGGGCGATACTGTCTCAAAGAGTTTTGATACAATTTCCGAAGAGGAAACCAACAATAAAACTTTTGCGATGATTCACACCACTACTAACTTCGGAATTCAAGGAGAAAAAGTTTACATACACAATTTTATTGTCGGAAAACCTAAAGATTACCAAATACTTTATATAAGAGCGTCAGAAAAAATAGACGAATTTCAGATTGGACTGTCAAAAACTAAAGCAGTAAAACAGCAATAGAAGGTATGAGAAACCACAAAAAATCTATCGCATTGTTGTTTTTGATACTGCTGAACTTCTCTTGTGTATCTGTTGCCAAACCGGGCAAGATTGTTTACCTGATTCCCGCAGGCTTCAGCGGCGGCGGTGTCATCATTGTCTTCAATCAGCCGGACGGCATCACGCCCGAAACCGATAAAGACGGGACGCTCATCTTCCACGTGCCACAAGACGGACTGGTCAAACTCAAAGAGCCGTATTCCAGAACCGTTTATAATTATCAATATTATTTTGTTGATGAGCAGGGCAAACGAATGCCGATTGAATATCTTTACCCGGAACATTATGTCAAAAACCCCGGCGACACCACTACGAGAAATTTTAACGAAGTAACGAAAGATGAATCCAAAAACAAGGTTTTTACAACTCAACACCGAACTGTGAACTTTTATGTGGGCAAAGAGAAAACTTACATTGAAAGTTTTATAGTCGAAAAGCCCGCAATCGCCTTGCAGACATATTTGAAAACAGGTGATCGAATGTTCGATATTCAGGAAGAACTCTTGAGAAAAGAGAAAGCCAAGACGGAACAGCCACAGAATTAGAAATGAGAACCCGAAAAAGATTTATTGTTTTGCTGCTGTTCTTGATACTGAACTTTTCGTGCGTGTCGTTTGCCAAACCCGGTGAAATTATTTACCTGATTCCCGAAAATTTTACCGGCGGTGTCATTATCGTTTTTAACCAGCCGGACGGTATTACGTTGGAGACCGATAAAGACGGGACGATTATTTATCGTGTTCCGAAAGAATGCAACTCAGGTAACATTTTGTTGATACTATGCCGAACAAAACGACATTTGCAGATTGCATACAGCGCAACTTTCCAAAGTCAAAAAGAGCTATCGTTGTGATTGCTCTTTTTTTGCGCCCCTGATTTTTCATTTAAATTATCCGCAATTATCGTTTTCGGTTTTCAATTATTCCTTGCGATATGAGAAAATGTTCTCACAAATCTTGCAGCCGCAAAATCAGCATCTTAAAAAATCAGAGGAGTATTGAATGAAAGCAGGGAAAATTGCGTTTCTATTAGTTTTGCTAGCCGGTTTAGCCGTTCCGTTATATTGGTTCGGTTCGGTTGAGGGTCAGAAAAAATCGGAGCTTTACGAGAGCGAAATCGAAGAGGGCGAAGACCCGGATATGCCGTCGGGTCAGAAGATCGGCAAAGAGGAATATCTGCGGCTGCGAACCGAGCAGACGGACTTAATTCGCGGCTTCGACACCGCGCAGCCCGATTCGCGTTCCAGAGCCATCCGCAAAATGGAAGAAAGCGAACGGCAGATTGCGGCGCAGCGCGGTTCGCTCGTATTGCCGGAAGCGGCGATGTGGCAACCGCTCGGTCCCGCGCCGATTCCGGTCAGCGGCACGACTTCCTACAGCGGGCGCGTTTCGTCAATCGCGGTTCATCCGACTAATCCGAATATCGTTTACGTCGGCACGGCGCAGGGCGGACTTTACCGCACTCTGAACGGCGGCGCGTCGTGGACTCCTCTGATGGACAGTGCTTTAAGCCTGGCAATCGGGGCGGTGGCGATTTCGCCGTCCGACCCGACGACGGTTTTCGTCGGCACGGGCGAAGCCGGTTTGTGCGGCAGCGGCTGTTTTATTGGGGTCGGGCTTTACCGCATCACGAACGCCGACACGAATCCGGTGTTATCGCCGGTTTTGAATCAGGGAACGAGCGGCGGCGATGTCTTCAGTGGACGCGCCATCAGCGAAGTGATCGTTCATCCGACCAACCCGAATATCGTCTTTGTCGCCTCGACCAGCGGAGTCGCCGGAATCGGCGCGACGACGACCGGATTGGTTTTGCCGAACGCCGGAATTTACCGCACGACGAACGCGATGGGAACGAATCCGACGTTTGAGAAACTAACGATTCAGGGAACGCTCGGCGCGAGTCGTTCGGTGATTGATCTGGCGATTGAGCCGGACAATCCGAATCGCTTGATTGCCGCCGTGATCGGCAGCGGCGGCGACGGCGGCGTTTACGTTTCGACTGACGCGCTGGCGGCTGCGCCGAACTTCACTCGCGGTTTGACGACCGGCGACGGTTCATCGCTCGGACGCACCGAACTCGCCGTTAACAAAACCGCTAACACCGTCACGGTTTTCGCGGCGACCGGAACCGCCGCCGGAACGCTTTATAAATCGGTTGACGGCGGCGCAAACTTCGTGACAGCGGTCGCCAACGGATTTTGCAGTCCGCAGTGTTTTTACGACATCGCCGTCGCGGTTGACCCGAACGATGTCAATAAAGTTTATCTCGGTGGTTCACCGGCATTGGTTTTCGGGCGTTCAACCAACGGCGGCGCGAGTTTCGTCAACAGTTCGGCGGGCTTACACGTTGACACGCAGGCGTTTGCGATTGCGTCGTCGGACACCAACACGATTTACTTCGGCAGTGACGGCGGCATCTGGAAATCAATCAACGGCGGCACGAATTGGACGAGTTTGAATAATACTTCGTTCAGCGCGACGCAATTTATAGGTTTAGCTTTGCATCCGTCCGACCGCAATTATACGCTCGGCGGAACGCAGGACAACGGAACGCAGTTTCTCGCGCCGAACGGCACGACCTGGATTCGTTCGGACGGCGGCGACGGCGGCTTTGCCGTTATTGACCAAACCTCGCCGAGCGCGACCAACATCGCGGCGTATCACACCTATTTTAATTCAACCAATTCCCAAATCGGGTTTTCCCGTGCGACGACGACCGATGCGGTCGGCGATCCGAACTGGGGCGGACTGCTCGGCTGCGGCGGCACGGCGAACGGAATCAACTGCGCCGATTCGGTTCTGTTTTACGCGCCGATGGTCGGCGGTCCCGGCAATCCGAATTCGCTTTATTTCGGGACGAATCGGCTGTATCGTTCCGCCGACCGCGGCACGACGATGACCGATGTCAGCGGAACGCTCCCGGCGCGGGTCAGCGCGATTGCGGTCGCTCCGCAGGATGACAACGTGCGGCTCGTCGGATTAACCAACGGCGGACTTTACGCTTCTTATACGAACGGGACGACGATGGTCAACGTCACCGGCGCAGTTCCGGCGCGCTATGTCGGGCGCGTGGCGATTGATCCGACCAACGTCAACGTGGCGTATGCCGCGCTCAACGGCTTCGGACTGCCGAGCGGTCAGCACGTTTGGAAAACGACGAATTTCAGTTCCGTCTGCACCTGGGTTCCCGCCGGAAACGGCATCCCGGACGTGCCGGTCAACGCCTTCGCGGTTGATCCGCAAAACACGCAGATGCTCTACGCCGGAACGGACATCGGCGTTTTCCGTTCGATTGACGGCGGAGCCAATTGGACACCTTTCAGCGACGGTTTGCCGCGAGTCGCCGTTTTCGGACTGGAAATTCAGCCGGTTCACCGCGTTTTGAAAATTGCGACGCACGGGCGCGGAATTTGGGAATACAATCTCAATAGTTCCAACACCCGCGCTTTCGCCGATTTTGACGGCGACGGTAAATCGGATGTATCCGTGTTCCGCCCGGAGAACGGCGCGTGGTATATTCTCGGTTCGCAAAACGGTTTTTCCGGCGCGCAGTTCGGTGCGGCGGACGATAAAATCGTTCCCGCCGATTATGACGGCGACGGCAAAACCGACTTGGCGGTTTTCCGAAACGGAACGTGGTATGTGCAGCGTTCGACCGCCGGATTTCTCGGCACGTCGTTCGGTTCGGCAAACGACATTCCGCAGCCGTCGGACTTCAACGGCGACGGCAAAGCCGAACTTGCTGTTTTTCGACCGTCGAACGGAACCTGGTATGTCTTAAACACGGTGAACAATCAATTTGCTTCCGTACAGTTCGGGCAGACGGGCGACAAACCCGTCGTCGGCGATTATGACGGCGACGGCAAAGCCGATTACGCCGTTTTCAGAAACGATAGCTGGTATATTCAAAGGTCAACGCTCGGCTTTACGGGAATCCAGTTCGGCGCGACCGGCGACCGGCTCGTTCCGGCGGATTACGACGGCGACGGCAAAACCGACATCGCCGTTTTCCGAAGCGGAACTTGGTATCTCAATCAATCCGCCGCCGGATTTAAAGGCATTTCGTTCGGCATTACAACGGATTTACCGACTCCGGCTGACTACGACGGCGACGGCAAAGCCGACATCGCCGTTTTCCGAGGCGGAACTTGGTATCTCAACCGAAGCACAGCGGGATTTACCGGCGTTTCTTTCGGCGCAAACACGGACAAACCCGTGCCGAATGCTTTCGTTCAATAAAACTTAGTATTTTTTGCGAAATAAAAGCACAAAGAAAAGACGGCGATCAACAATCGCCGTCTTTTCTTTGTGCTTTACCAACATTTCAAACTTTTTTTATTCAACAGCGTCTAAATAAACGAGCGTGAAAATTTATTGGCGTTCAAAAGCGCGTTTGGTAAAATTCTCGTGCTGTTTAACTTGAAATCACGAGTGAATGACGACAGATTTAACCGATGAGCAACTGGTCGAACTGGCAATCGCGGAGAACCCGAATGCTTTCGGCGAAATCGTAAAGCGTTGGGAACGAAAGATTTTCGCCCTGTGCTTCGGTATGCTCGTCCGTGAAGAAGAAGCCAAAGACGCGGCGCAGGAAACTTTTATCGCGGCATTTCGGAACCTGAAAAATTTTCGCGGCGATGCTAAAGTCTCCTCGTGGCTGCACCGCATCGCGGTCAATCAATGTTTGACGACGATGCGCCGGCAGAAAAGTCGTTCGGAAAGTTTTCTGGACGACGAAGACGAATCAGCCGGTAAAGTTTTCGTCGCGCCGCCGAATAAAATGCCTTCGCGGACGGCGGAACAGAACGAGCGAATGGCAATCGTGCGGCAAGCCGTCAACGCTTTGCCGCACGATTTGCGGCAGATTATCGTGATGAAGGAATTCGAAGAGATGACTTTTCAGGAGATTTCCGATGCTTTGGAAGTTCCTCTCAGCACGGTTAAAAGTCGGCTTTACACCGGATTGAAACAGTTGCGAATGAAGTTGGAACGAACGCCGGTCGAAATCGTTTGAAGATTTGCGGGCGAAAATTATGTTGAATGATAATCACAAAAACTCGAATTGCGCCGACAACGAACCGTTGATTTCCTATCTTTACAACGAAATCGGCGCGGCGGGAAAAGTCGAATTTGAAGCGCATCTCGAAACCTGCGCCGATTGCCGCAGCGATTTGACCGAATTCGGTTCGGCGCGGACGGCGGTTCGGGAATGGCGCGGCGCGGAATTTGATAAACTGGCAACGCCGATTTTTGAAATTCCGACAAAAGTCGTTCAGACTTCGACGCTTTCGGCAAAAGTTTCGCGCTCGCGGCTGGCGGATTGGCGGCAGATTTTCGCGTTCAAACCGGCGTTGGCGATGTCCGTGTGCGCTCTTTTAATCGGATTATTCGGCGCGGCGATGTTTATTTTCAATCTCGGAAGGACAGGTGAAATCGTCAAAAATACCGGCAATCAAAATTCGGCGAACACCATCGTTTCGCCGACGGTCGAAAATATCGCCGAACAGACGAAGCCGCCGGCAATCGAAAATCCCGACAAGCCAGCCGCGCCGGTCGCCGATTTGCCGTCGAAAGCGATTGACAAAAAATTTGCCGCGCCGAAGACCTCGGCGGTGAAAGCGGCGGCGAACGCTTCTAAAAATAACTTGCCGGAAGAGATTCCGGTTAAACTCGTTCAAAATACGAATAAAATCAATCAAAAATCCGCCGTCGCTCAAAAAGCCAAAGCTCCGCGCTTGACCGAAACGGAAGACGAAGAAGACGATTCGGTGCGTCTGGCTGATTTGTTCGACGAAATCGGAACGCGGTAATTTAACGAAATGCTAATGAACAAACTGAAAATCTTACCCTTATTTTTCCTTTTTATCGGCTGTTTGATAACGGTCAGAGCGCAGGACGAAACGCCGAATCCACCGGCGGCGAATCAAGCGAAACGTCCCGGTTTGCTGGCGCAGCTCAATTTAACCCGCGAGCAGATTCAGCAAATTCGTGAAATCAATCGGCAGAATCGCCCGCCGATGCGCGAAGCCAATCAGCGTTTGAAGGAAGCGAACCGCAATCTCGACGCGGCGATTTACGGCGACGCGGCGGACGAAGCCGACATCGAGTTGAAAATCAAAGCCGTTCACGCCGCGCACGCCGAAACCGTCAAACTTCGCGCTCAAACCGAATACGCCGTGCGGAAAATTCTAACGCCCGAACAACTCGCCGAATTCCGCGAAATTCGCCGCCGGACGATGATGGAAAAGGAATTTACGCCGCGCCTGCGAAACAATCGAATGGAGATTCAGAATCGCCGATTGAACAATCTTCGGCGGCAAAACCGATTGCCGAACTGAATCAATACCAGCCAACTTTTCTGAGCCGACTTTTATTTGCAGGTCGGCTTTTTATTTGTTTGTCGTTTTACCGCTTTCGTTGTAACCTTTTAGAATCGTAGAAGCGAAAACCGACAAATGAATCCACTCAAAAAATTTCTTTTTGAATTGCAGGAGATCACCAATCTGATTATTGCCGCTCTGTTCGGTCTCGTCAGAAGTCCGCGCTACCTCGGCGAAACCGTTCGACAGATGGATTTGATCGGGGTCGGGTCCTTGCCGATTGTCATTTTAACCGGATTTTTCACCGGCGGCGTATTGATTTTGCAGACTTTCCCGACTTTTCAGTATTACAGCATTCAAGACCAAGCCGGAAAATCAATAGCGACCTCTCTGATGCGCGAACTCGGTCCGGTTTTGACGGCGTTGATGGTTTCCGGTCGCATCGGTTCGGCAATTGCGGCGGAACTCGGTTCGATGGTCGTCTCGCAGCAGATTGACGCGATGCGGGCTTTGGGAACCGACCCGAACCGCAAGCTCGTCGCGCCGCGCCTGCTCGCTCTGATGCTGATGCTGCCTCTTTTAACCGTCGCCGCCGATGTCTTCGGCATCCTCGGCGGCGGCATCGTCGCTTCCGGGATTTTTAATCTGGATTACAACGTCTATATCACGTCGGTGCGTTTCGGAATTTCCACGCCGGACATTATCGGCGGCGTTCTCAAACCGATTGTTTTCGGGTTAATCATCGGCAGCATCGCCTGTTACAAAGGTCTCAGCACGACCGGCGGCACGGTCGGAGTCGGACGCTCGACGACGAATGCCGTCGTGCTGGCTTCGATTGTCGTGATTATTTTCGACTTTTTTCTCTCGCGGGCGTTAAATTCGATTCTCGACATAAAATACATTTAATCTTTATCATCGAAGAAAATTTATGCTCTCTTCACCGCAGAACGAAAAACCGGCTGACTCTGAAGAATACGTCGAAGAAGAACTCGCGCCGACCGATTTGGAAGACGCGGTTGACAACATCGAGCGCATCGTTCCGGCGATTGAATTCCGCGACGTGCATCTGTCGTTTGAAGATAAAAAAATCCTGAACGGCATCAGCTTCACCGTCCGGCGCGGCGAAACTAAAGTTATTCTGGGCAGAAGCGGCGGCGGCAAATCCACGACGATTCGACTTATTTTAGGCTTGCTCAAACCAGATTCAGGTCAGATTTTGATTGACGGCGAAGACATCACCCATTACACCGAAATCGAGATGATGAAAGTTCGCGCTAAAATCGGAATGGTTTTTCAGGAAGGCGCGTTGTTCGATTCGCTTTCGGTTTACGATAACGTGGCTTATCGCCTGCACGAACAAGGCGTTGACGAAGCGGAAGTCGAGCGCGAAGTGCGGCGAATGCTGCATTTTGTTGATCTCGAAGACGCGATTGACAAGATGCCGGACGAACTTTCGGGCGGAATGCGGCGGCGCGTCGGCATCGCCCGCGCTCTGGTCGGCGATCCGCAAATCGTGATGTTCGACGAACCGACCGCCGGACTTGATCCGCCGACGGCGCGAACCATCTGCGAATTGGCGATCAAACTGCGCGATTTGGAAGATGTTTCTTCGATATTCGTGACGCACGAGATGAAAAATCTCGAATATCTCTTTTCCGAATACGCCGTCGTTGACGAAAACGGCGAAGTCGCCTTTGAACTCGAAGGCGAAAAACTTTGTCTGATCAACACGGAAATCGTGATGCTGAGGGAAGGTAAAATAATTTTCACCGGCAAAGACGAAGAATTCTACGCCGACGACGACCCGTATATTACAAAATTTGTTCGAGGAAAATAAGAACTAATTATGAATGATGAATGAAAAACAATTTCTTCTATGCATCATTCATAATTCATAATTTATCATTCACCATTAAAGACTATGCCCCCAACCCAAAAGATAGGTTTCAGCCAATTGCGCGTCGGCATTTTTGTATTGTTCGGACTCGCCGTTTTAGGTTTTCTGGTTTTGAACGCGACCGGCGAATTTAATCCGTTCGAGAAAAAATTTCGGTTGCGGGCGCATTTCGCCGCCGCCGACGGTTTGCGCGACGCGGCGGAGGTGCAGCTCGCAGGCGTTCACATCGGCAAAGTCGAAAAAGTCATTTTGCTGCCGCCCGACAGCTCGGACGATGCGCGGGTCGAAGCGGTTTTGTTAATCAATCAAAATCTCGACGGCAAGCCGGTTACCGAACGCATCCGTAAAGATTCGACCGCCCAACTCGTCGCCGTTTCCCTGCTCGCCAACGACAAAATGATTAACATCACGCCCGGTTCGGTCGGCGGCGCGACGGTCGCCGAGAACGACGTTTTGAATTCGACTTCCACGATGTCCATCAACAAATTGACCGAAACCGGCAACCAGCTCTTGGAACAAATCAACAAACTTTCCGTTCCGGCGAACGAGATTTTGACGAAGGCTAACAACGGCGACGGCACTTTAGGAAAAATTATCAATGACGAGGCTTTATACAACAATCTGGACGGAGCGGTCGGCGAAACGAAACTGACTCTGGCGAAGCTGCAAAATACGATTGACCGCGTAAATCGCGGCGAAGGCAGCGCGGGCAAATTGCTCAATGACCCGGAACTTTACGACAATTTGAACCGCAGCGTCCAACAGCTTCAAGCCATCTCCAAAGATTTACGCGCCGGCAAAGGAACTGCCGGGAAATTTCTGACCGACGACGCGATTTACGACGATTCCCGCGCCGCCATCAACGATTTGCGCGTTTCAATCGCTAAACTCAACACGATCACCGACGATTTGAGCGCGGGCAAAGGCACGATTGGCAAATTGTTAAAGGACGAAGAGTTTTACAACGAAGCGCGGCGAACACTGACTCGCCTGAATTCGACGACGGAAAAAGTTGATTTGATTTTGGACGACGCGCGAAGCGGCAAAGGCACGCTCGGCAAACTTTTGACCGACGAGACGCTTTACAATAATGCCAATCAAACCGCCGCCAACGTCAATCAACTTTCTTCGGAAGGCACGAAATTGATTTACGATTTCCGGCAGAATCCGAAAAAATATCTGACAATTCAATTTAAACTTTTCTAAACGAATTTAGCATCTTCAGCGTTTTCGGGAGTTTGCAGCAGAACACCGACTGCGGCTTCAGCTTTGCCGATGTTCGTGACGGTGAGTTTCCAGACTCCGCCGATCACGAATTCCTTCGGCGCAATCGGGCGCAAATCTATAAAAAATTCGCGTTTGCCGTTTCGTGCGATTTTCGGCTGTGTCAAAAACGCCTGCGAACTCGTATAATTTCCGAATCGCGTCGGATTTCCTTCGACGACCGCCGACTGGGTTGATTTGGTTACGCCGCCGTTCGGCGACATTATGCTGATTTCGCAGTCGCCGCTCGCTTCAAACCAGCCGCGCAGCACGACTTCCGCCGGACTGTTCGGCTGATTGTTTGACGGCACAACGAAATTAAATCTGACCGGCGCGAATTTATTGGCGGCAATCGTCTTTGTGATATGAGTTTTGCTTTCCGAATCAGCGGCGGGAAATTCATTTTCGACGAATTCGTGCAAGCCTTCTTCAATCGCTTCAAAATCGTTTAAAGACTTAAACCGCATCGCGCCTGAGAGATATTGAACGTCCGTTCGCTCGCTCAAATCGCTTATTTTGCCGAGTTCGACGTGTGCCGTTCGCACGCCGCCTTTTTGTGAATCAACTCGAACGCCCGCCGCGTTTTCCAATGTCGCATCCGCGCCGCAAGTGATAAAAATTTTGGTTTCCGGCAGACCGGCGGCGGAAATCGAAAGCATCTGCGGACGCGCGGCGGCGGCGAGCAGCGATTCGGGAAATCTGAAATACTCGAACATCAAAGCCGCTAAAGCGGGCGACAGCTTTTCGTAATTCATATTTTTTCGGGAAAGTTCACTTTGCGCCGCCCGCCTTTGAAAGCCTTTTACAAACCGCGTAAAAAAGGCAGACTCGGCGCGAAAAAGTATTCGCCGCCTTTCAGTTTGACGAAGGTTTTGAAATCGAACGATTTCGGCGGTTCGGCGGTCTCGTTCCATTTCGAATACCATTTCTGATACTCAAAATCCGCCAGGTCGGTGTTTTGCCCGCTGATCGGGTCAATGCCGACTTCGCTTTTTTCAAAAAATCCCGAATTGTTCGCCCAACGCGCCTGGACGAATCCGAATTGTTTCGGAATGCTGCTTTGGAAACACATAAAAAGCAGTCCGACATCTTTTTCCGGCAGTTCGTCGGCTAGAAGTGCGCCGCCGATGTCCCGTTCCCGTTCGTCGTAAGTGATGCCGCGCCGGACGAGCCGGTGGCGCAGTTCTTCATCTTTGAATTTGCCGTTGTGCAAACCGGTTTCGCCGCGCGGAGTCATCCGGCGAATGTGCGCGTGATACGGACATTTCCCGACGGTCGGCTGGTCGTCCGCGCCGATGTAATTGAAATTGTTGTAGTCAATCAGACGGTCGTCGCCGTCGTGCGTCGCCGACAATTCCAGCGGCACGCCGTTTCGGAAACGTCCGACGATCAACGCTCCGGCGCGTTCGTAATCGCCGTCCGCCAGATTCAGGCAGTCGGCTCCGGCTAGACGGCGTTCGGTTTCTTTGAATTGTTTGACGTTTTGTTCGAGCTTTCGATAAACCAAGTAGCTGCCGAAACAATCTTCGTCTTTCGCCAGAATGTCTTTCACGAGAGCGATTTTCAGAGGAGCCGCCGAATCCCAGCGGTCAAAGCCTTTTTCACGTTCTTTTTCGATGTCCGAGCGATAGAAAAGCGGCTGGCTGATGCAGTCGCGGAAGCCGAAATGTTCGATGGGTTTGCCGTTTTCGCGCAAAACTTCGCCGCGCTGCACGAAAACTTGCGGCGCGATTTTTTCCAGCGATTTTTTCACCCGCGCCGATATGTCGTCCACAATCTTCGCGTCGTCGTCAGCCAGTAAAACGAGCGCGTGAATGCGCCCGCCGCGAAACGGTTCCGCCCATTCTTCCGGCGGCGGATCGTTTAATTCCGACGCGCCGGCTGCCATTCCGTCTCTGAAAGAAATCTCCACCGCATTATCAATGGCGTTATCCTCGATAAAATCACCCGAATTATCGAATTCGAGCGATTGATAACCCGTTGCGCTCAAATAAAATCCGCCGAAAACGCGCCGCGAATTTCGGTTGGCAATAAACTCGTCCGCTTCCTGATGCTGGCGCAGAGCGTCGGTTACGTATCGTTCCGCAAAATCGTTTATCCAGCGGCGAGCCGCTTCGGCATCGTCGCCGAAAGTCAGAAATAGATGGGCGGCGTAGCTGCGCCCGTGCGATTTCAAAATGTTGCCCTGCAGGTTCGCCAGCATCGGCGCGTATTGCGGATCGTTCGGATCAACGGGCGCGTTGTCGAGATTCAGGTCAATTGCCATTTTAGCTTTTTCGCTTTTTCGGTTTTTCGGTTTTGCGCTTTGCGGCGTGAATTATGAATTTAAGACGCTGACGGCGGTTTTCAGCGAGTGCCGCAAAATCTCCAGATCGTTTTCGTCGCTCGCCGCGACGTTTTTTTCGCCGCGCATTTTGAGCGAATCCTTACTTTCCGCCGCCAGCAGAATCGTCTGGACGTTTTTCAATTTTTCTTCCAATATCTCCCGTTCCTGCTGCGTCTGCTCGCGCGAATTCTGCGCGGCATCGGCTTTTTGTGTTTGGCGGGCGATTTCTTCTTTCAGATTTTCTTCGTTCTGCTGCGCGGGCAGTCTGCCGAAATAGTAGCCGATGATGGTAAAAATTATCGGTTCCAAACGCATCACCAGCGTTACGTCGCTCAACGGTTTCAGGAAGCCGAGCAGGGCGGCGGCATACAGAATGACAAAAATCAACGTCAGCGATACCATCATCCAATCTTTTAATCCGGTCATATATTTTTCTCGGAAGCAGCCGAAAACCTTGAAAGTTTATTGATTTAGGAGTATAAATGCTACGAACGAGTCTTTCTTTCGTAATAGTTTTCGAGTTTGGGTGTCCGGCGGCAAGCATTCGAGTCCTTCTACATTAACGCACCGTTTGAGCGAAAAAAACGTCATTTTAAATGTCAATTAGCAGAAGATAATTGACCGATGCCGTTGCTGCCATAGTTTTAGAGTTTTCCGAATGCTGTCAAACAAATTGCTGATATGATTTCTTCCACTGAAATTACGGGACTGCTGATTGATTGGAGCAACGGCGATCAGATAGCTTCGGAAAAGCTGTTCCCGCTGGTGGAGAAAGAACTGCACGATCTGGCGCGTCGTCAGTTAAGGAAAATCCAGCCCGGCGGAACGCTTCAATCGGCGGCTTTAATCAACGAGACGTATCTGCTTTTAATCAAGCAGAATCAGGTTAGCTGGCAGAATCGCGCCCACTTTTTCGGTATCGCCGCCCAACTGATGCGGCGAATTTTGCTGAATTATCTGCGCGACCGGCATCGCGCCAAACGCGGCGGCGGAGCGATTATGGTTTCATTCTCCGAAACTTTGCCGGTTTCCCACGAGAAAGCCGAAGAATTGATCGCCCTTGACGACGCTTTGCGAAAACTTTCCGCTTTTGACCCGCGAAAAAGCCGCGTCGTCGAGATGAAATTTTTCGGCGGCTTGAAGGTCGAAGAAATCGCCGAAGTTTTGAAAATCTCGACGACGACCGTCAGCCGGGATTGGGATTTTGCCAAAGCCTGGCTCGGACGAGAAATTAGAAATGGAAACGGCGTTGTTGCATAAATAGGTTGCGGAGTTGATAGATAGTAGAATTTTTCTGCTATGAAAAAGAAAGCCAAGTATCGTCTCCGCAACTGGAGAGAT
>JAYVGL010000207.1:0-10453 GCA_043772175.1 Pyrinomonadaceae bacterium
CTGTGAAGGATTGCTCGAAACGAGCGAAGCCAAGATTCGGATTTGCGCGATTCGGCTAATTCTGCGGAGAATTGCTTAACTGCAAACAGGTTCTATAGAGTCGGTGTTGTTCCCGGACGCATCAAAATTGAAATAGGTGTTCCGTTTCTAATCAACAATGACGACACGCCGACCTATCCGACTTACGGCGAAACAGATATTTTACCTTCAAACGGTAACGCCGCCGATAATGCAGTTGATGAAAGATTGGCGATTCTGTTCGACGATAAAAAGCAAAAGCCGATTGTGCGAGGAGCCAACCAAACGGGAATGCAGCAGGCGGGAAAACATTATGTTTTAGAGAACGGCTTGATCTGTGCGATGCATATTTTCGGTCCGACGGGAAATGAATTTATTGATATTTACTTGCCCGCCGAGTTCGGCAAACCCGGTCTCTCGCCAAATGCTCATCCCGATCAGGTCGGTTATTTCGGTTTGGTTTGCACGAGTCAGAAAACCGGAGCAGTTTTGCGATTCGCACATCTTGACAGCATCCAGTCGCAAGCCGAATTAAACAAAGCCTGGAATACAAAGATGACGAATTCGGTCGGTTCGCGCTATATCGGAACTGTCGGCACGAGCGGCGGCCTTGCCGGTAATATGCACTCTCAGATCGGTTATTTTGTAAATTTACAGGCTATGGATACGGTCAGAGCCAAAAAAAAGGACTTGCCGAAGAACACGACCCCAAATATTACATAGATTTTAGAACTTTAGTTGCCGGTTCACGATAATAGATTTCAAAAGAGTTACAAATATGATTCGGAAAAGAAATAGTCTGGTTATATCAGTGGTAATAAAAACACTCTTTCTGTCATTACTGTATTTCGTGAACTTACTCAATACTTATGCTCAGACAAATCAATCGCAAGATAAAACACTCAATTTGCCGGAAGGTCCGGTTACTTACGAAGACTGGCTTGTAAAAATTGGCAAATCCGTTCAAGAGTGGGAAAAGAACAAGGAAGCCTCACTCATCATTATCGCCAAGTTCGGAAACGGAGAATCACAGCGCGTGAATTTGAAACGAATAAAAACACTTAAAGAATATATCCTAAACCCCAAGTATAAAACCAAGGCGATTTTTGCTGAGGGAGAACGCACTCAAGATTTCGGGGTTGTTGAATTTCATATTGACGGTAAATTATTTTATTCGATAGCTGTCAAACAAAAGCAAGACATACCTTTAAGGTTGTGTGATTAAAATGACGAACTCGGTCGGCTCGCGCTGTATCGAAACTATCGGCATAAGCGGCGGACAACAAATGCTACGCAAGAGAGAATCTAATTCTTTCGTGCTAAACTGACGAGGCGATCTAGGATTCAGGATTCAGGATTCAAAATCAATTCTGAATCCTGAATCCTGAATCCTGTATTAAAAAGTGATAAATAAACTCAATCTTTCCAGCCAGCCTTTTCGCAACCGAACGCTGCCGTATCTGCTGTCGCTGCTGTTGCTGGCGTTTGCCGTCGCGGGCGCGGTTCTGTCCTTCGCCGGTTTGCGAAAAACAACCGACGACAACGAACGCGCCAAAACCGACATCGCCGAGATGAGCGCGGCGTTGCAGCAATTAAAAGATAAGGGCGCACTCGTGCAGCAGCAGCTAACGCCCGAACAGCAATCGCTTTTGATCGCCGCGCATAAGCTCGTGGCGAATAAATCATTCGGCTGGTCGCGCCTTTTCGCTGATTTGGAATCGCTTTTGCCGGGAAGCGTCAGCGTCTCGCGCATCACCATCGAAAACATTTATCAGGATAACGACCAGACCAAAGCCGAACTCGAATTCGGCGTTTTGAGCCGCGATTATCCGGGCGTGATGACGATGATCGAAAAAATGAACAACTCAGGAATTTTTCAAGCCGAACTGCGCGGGCAGGATTTGCAGAAAACCGACAGTATCACTTACACCGAATACACTTTGCGGTTAATTTACACGCCGCGTTCGGGTTATTCCAGCACGCCTTCCGAAGTCGCCAAAACGCAGGGAGACACCGCTCAATGAACGAAAATCCGAACGACTTGAACCAGCCGCACGAAGAACCGCAAATTGTCGTCAACGAATACGGCGCGACGAAAGATTCGGCGGTCGTCATCGAAGAAGCGACGCGCACGGTTTTGTTGACCGACGACGAAACAATCGTCATCGAAAAAACGCCGCGCATTGATATTGTGCCGAAAAATCGTCCGCGCAAAATTTATGCGGGAATGTGGGGACAGGCGGAAATCGCCACCGTCGGTTTGGGAATGCTGGCGGTTTTGGCGGCGATTTTGCTTTACGTTTTCGTCGTGTTGCCTGCCGATAAAGAACTGGAAGCCAACAAGAAAAAACGCGACGCGCTGGAAACCGAACTGCTTTCGGCGCGAAATAAATACGGCGACATCAAAAATGCCTCGACCCGTGCGACCGACATTTTAACCAGCGTTACCGATTTCGAGACCAGATTTCTGCGAAATCCGCTGCTCGATAAAACTTCGCTTTATCAGCGATTGAACGGCTTGATTTCCGCCTATAATTTGACGAACACGACCGGACCGGATTACGCCCCGCTGGAGATCGCCGACACGAAAAGCGGCGGACAGCAAAGCGAATCGGAGCGCGGCAGAGCGAAATTTCAAAGCCTGTTTCCCGGCGTTTACGTAACGACGACGATTGAAGGTTCGTATCAAAACCTGCGCCGCTTTATCAGAGAAATCGAAACCAGCGAGCAGTTCGTCATCATCAGTGCGGTCGAGTTTCAACCGGCGGAAACCGAGCAGAAAATCGACCCGACGAAGCCGCCGCAGCAGGTTCAGCAAATCAATCAGGTGAAAATCAATCCGAACAATCCGAATGGCATCCCGCAATTTCCGACGACAACGACGACCGTGCCGGAAACGGCGGAAACAAAAGCCTTGCGCGGCAAAACACGCGGCGAAAACGTCAGTCTGAGATTGGAAATGGCGGCATATTTCCGCCGCCCGACTTCGGCGGCAGTCAGTCAGCGGTAAAAATCGAAATGAATCTATTTGCAGGAAAGAGTCCGACGGAACGCAACAAAATCATCGCGGCGAGCGTGCTTGGCGTGTTAGCGGTGCTGACTCTCGGTTACAGCATTATCGGCAATCCGTTCGCCGCGAAAAAGAAAGTTACCGTCAGCGTCTCGACCTCGCCGACACCGAAGTCTTCGCCGGGCGCAAATTCGGCTGTCCCTTCGATGCCGAGTGCCGATGAAGTCAATATCACCTACACGACTACGCCGATTGATTACGCTCCGGGAAGATTTTACGCGCCGGACGCGGGCAGAAATATCTTCGCGTTTTACGAGCCGCCGCCGCCGACTCCGTATGTCCCGACACCGCTGCCGACTCCGAAGATTACGCCGGTGATAACGCCGGTTCCGCCGGTTCCGCCGCCGCTTTTAGTCGGGTTCGTTACGCCGCAGAGCGTTTACGCCGGTTCAAAAACTTTTCGAATGGAAGTCAACGGCGATAAATTTACGCCCGATTCGCTGATTTTCTTTAACGGCACGCAACTGCCGACGACTTTCGTCAGTCCGCAGAAGCTCGTCGCCGATGTGCCGTCGAATTTCATCGCCGGCGCGGGGCAGATTTTCATCGTCGTTCGCACGCCGGACGGCAAACTTTACTCGAACCAGGTCGCGCTGAACATTCAGGCTCCGCCCGTCCCGCAATTTCAATACGTCGGGATGATCGCGCGGCAAAAATTCAACAACGATACGGCTTATTTTAAGGAATCGGGCAAAGAAATACCTTTCGGAGCGCGGCTTAACGATGTTGTCGGCGGACGTTTTCGGCTGTCGAGCATCTCCGCTAACGAAACGGTTTTTGAAGATGTCAATCTGGGCTTCAAACATCGCCTCGCGCTGTATCGTCCGTCAATCGGACAGACGGCGGACGGCCCGAATCAAAATCCGGCTCTAGGCAATCCGGGAGGACGACCGCAGCCAGGCAAAGGCGGTTTTAATCCGAATAATCCGAACGGGCAGCAAATTTTGCAGCCGGGCGAAATTCCGGGCATTCCGGGCAATATCCAAATTTACACGCCGCCGCAGCCGCCTTCGCCGAACAAGAAGGACGAGGACGAAGACGACGACGGAAACAGACGGTAACAAGAAAAAGTCAAAAAATAAAAGTGAAAACGCCGATCAATCCGAAATTCAAAACCCAAAATCCGCAATCCGAAGCCGGAATGTCTCTGATTGCGGTGATGGCGTTTTTGACTTTGCTGGCGATTGCGCTTTTGGCGGTTGCGCCGACGATTCAGCAGGGCGTTCAGCGCGAAAAGGAACTTGAAACGATCCGGCGCGGCGAAGAGGTCGCCGAAGCGATTCGCGTTTATATGTTGGCGAACGGCGGCAAACTGCCCGATTCGATGGACAAACTGCTCGAAGGCATTCCGTTCGGCACGAAAAAACGTCAGATTCTGCGCCCGTCGGCGGCGATTGATCCGTTAAGCGAAGATGGCAAATGGCGTTTGATGGAATTTACCGGCAAAGGATTTATCAATTTTGCGCGGCGCGTGCAGAATTACAACAATGGTTTGCTGCCCGCCAATCCGCAGCCGAATCAGCTTTTCGACCGTTACGCCTTCGGAATAGTCAATAATGCGGACTCGAAAAACGACGAAGACCTACAGAAAGACTCCGAAGAAGAATACGAAGTGAAAACCGACAAAACGCCGTTCATCGGCGTTGCCAGTCAAAGCCGCACCCGTTCGATCATCGCCTATTACGGCATCGAAAATCACAGCAAATGGGTTTTTACGCCGATGTTTCGCGGCATCGGTAGTAGCGGTTTCGCTACCGGCAACGGCAACGGCAATGGCAACGGTATTAACCGCAATCGTCAACCGCCGCCGAACGACCGTCCAACTCCATAATCAACAGCGAAATCAGCCAAACGACGATTTTGATTCGCCGCCAATCCTTCAATAAAACGCTTAACTTCAACTTACACTTCGCATAAAGTTTGTGAATTATTTTGCAAACCCAATCGTTTTTTGTGATTCTAATAACAGATATGCAAAACGATTTGGCGACGACGGAAAACACGGGCGGGCTTTTGCTCAAGGAAAAAATCAGTGAACCGATTTCGGGAAACGGCAGCGATGGCGTTCACGCGCTTACGCCGATGAAGAATCTGCCGATTTCCAAACAGATTTCCAACGAACAGTTGATCGCCGAAGAAAAATCGCTGATCGAAAAGGAAGCCGCCGTCGAGAAAAATTATCAGGGCTGGCGGGGCTACCTGCGGCTTTTCGATGTTTCAAAGGTTATCGGCACGCTCGCGCTTTATCTTTATCTCGACCAATACGAATTGCACCGGCGGCAGAATCTGAAACACGCCGAGGCGCGGCTTCAGGCGGCGAAACGGCTGACGCGGCTGGCTGTTTTGGGCGAGAAATTCTACGGTCTCAAACAATGGCTGATTCATCAAATTCTGCTTCTTCTGAAATGGAAAATGCTCGGAAACGAGGCGAATAAAGAGATCAACCACGAAAAGCAGGCGGTTTGGCTGAAAGAAAAACTAATTAATTTAGGTCCGACGTTCATCAAAATCGGGCAGTCAATGGGAACCCGCGCCGATCTTCTGCCGCTGCCGTTCGTCAAGGCTCTGGGCGAATTGCAGGACAACGTGCCGAAATTTCCGAACGAAATCGCGTTTGCGCGAATCGAAAAAGAACTCGGACGAAAAATCAATCAGGTTTACGCCGAATTCGATGTCGAACCGATTGCCGCCGCTTCTCTGGGGCAAGTTTACCGCGCGAAATTGTTCACGGGCGAAACGGTCGCCGTTAAGGTTCAGCGTCCGAATCTGACGGCGATCATCAAAGGCGACATCGAAATTCTGCGAAAAGTCGCCGGGTTCGCCGAACGCTTTCCGTCGTTAAATGAAAACGCGGACTGGGCGGGAATGCTGCGCGAGTTTGACGAAACGATTCACGAAGAGATGGATTATTCGGCGGAAGGCAAAAACGCCGAACGCTTCACCGAAAACTTTAAAGAATGGACGAACGTCCACGTTCCGAAAATACACTGGAACGCAACGAGCGAGAAAGTTCTGACGATGGAATTCATCAACGGCGATAAAGTTACCGACCTCGAAAAACTCCAGAATCGGGGCGTGTCGCCCGAAAAAGTCAACCGGCTTTTAATCAGAACTTATCTGAAACAACTTTTGGAAGACGGATTTTTCCACGCCGATCCACATCCGGGCAATCTTCTGGTGATGCCCGACGGACGGCTCGCGTTTTTCGATTTCGGGATGGTCGGCAGAATCACGCCGCAGTTGCAGTCGAAAATGATTGACGCATTTTTCCACGTCGTCGCCAAAGACCCGCAGGGCATCGCGCAGGATTTGATTGATCTGGATTTTATGAAAGCCGGCTCGAACGCCGATGTCGTGCGTCCGATTGTCGAAAAAATGTTTGAGTTTCACCTGAACTTGAAACTCAAAGACGTGAATTTCAAAGAACTGACTTACGATTTAGCCGACGTGATGTATGATTATCCGTTTCGTCTGCCGTCGAACTTTACGTATATTATGCGGGCTTTGATGACGCTCGAAGGCATTGGCATCGTTACCGACCCGGAATTTAACTTTTTTGAAACGGCGAAGCCTTACGCCAAAGAATTTATGTTCAAACGCGAAGGCAAGGATTTACGAAAACTGCTGACCGACAAACTGCTCGGACGCGACACGCCCGACGGCAAAATTGATCTTGACCGAACCTGGAAACTGGCGAAAATGGCGTTTAAGACGGTTTTCAATACGAAGAAATAAAAATGGAAATTTTGCAGAAATTGCGGTAAATTATCAGATATGAACACTTCCGACGAAAGATTAAAGAAGCCGCTCGAAAACGAAGCCGTCCTGCGAGCCATCGCGGATTTGGCTCGAACGGTCGCCGAAATTGCCGGTAAGGTTGATAACCTCTCCGGTAAGGTTGATAATCTTTTCGGCAGATTTGAAAAACTTTCAGACAGGGTTGATAGTTTGGAGCATTTCGTAAACGTCCAGTTCGAGGCGATGCGGGAAGGCATTGAGTATAATAGTGCAAGATATGATCGGATGGAGGCGAAATTTTTTGATGTCCGATCAGATGTTTCCAATATGCGAGCCGACATTAAGGAACTCAGTCAAACGATTCGTAAAAAAGAATTGGTATAGTGCGCGAAGTCAGCGGCGCAGACCGAGAAGTCGGGTGGAAAGTTAGGCGGATGTTTCCGGCTTTTTCAGCTTCTATTCGGAAAAGCGCACAAACCGCAAATTATTTCACCGGCGGCTAACTTTCAAGAAAGGAAAATAGAATCTAGGCGAGTTTTCGTAGAATCATGAAGCTAACCTTTTTAATTATAACTGTGCTGACCTGTTTGGCTTCGTCGTCTTTCGCGCAAACTGAAATGCTCGGCAAAATCAAAATCGCACACGTCAAAAACGATTTTTCAATTCGGGAACTAAAAGATAAATCCTGGAAGACGGCGCAGGAAGTAACGATTGATAAATACTGGTCGGGCGAAAGCGCGCCGGACGGACGACGTTTCAGAGCGAAACTTTTATGGTCGAAAACCGCGCTTTACGTGCGCTTTGATGCCAACCGAACCGAACCTTTGATCGTGTCTGACACGCCGAATCTAAAGAGTAAAGCGAAAGGTTTGTGGGACAGAGATGTCTGCGAGATTTTTCTCGCGCCGAATAAAGCGGAGTTTCGCAAGTATTTCGAGTTTGAAATCGCGCCGAACGGCGAGTGGATTGATTTAGGAATCCATCAAAAACCGGACGAGCGAATTACCGATTGGGATTACGATTCGGGAATGCGGTCGGCGACGAAAATCGAAAAAGATCAAATTTTAATGGCGATAAAAATCGAGTGGAAAGCGTTCGGAAAAACTCCGCAAGCAGGCGATGTCTGGCTTGGAAATATCCTGAGATGCGTCGGCGCGGGCGCGACGCGCGGTTATTTGACGTGGCAGCCGACTTTCACAAAAACGGCGAGCTTTCACGTGCCTGAAAAATTTGGTGAGTTTGAGTTTGTAAAATAATTTATAAGATAATGCGTTTTGCCGGTTTAATAATTTTGGGTTTCGTCGGAATGGAGGTTTTCTCGTATCTCGTTCACCGCTTTGTTTTCCACGGCGTTTTCTGGCGCATTCACGAGACGCACCACAAACCGAACAAATTTCCGCTGGAGGCGAACGACGTTTTCAGTCTGATTTTCGCTGCGACTTCGATGTCGCTGATGATTTTCGCCGAAACGCCCTTGCTCGATTCCGTTTCGTTTCCGATTGGCCTGGGAATCGCGGTTTACGGCTTCGTTTATTTCATCCTGCACGACTTTTTTACGCACCGCCGGTTTCTGCCGTTCGGCTCGAAAAATAAACTGCTCCTGACAGTTCGCGCCGCCCATCAAAGACATCATCAATCAATCGAAAAACCGGGACTCGAACCTTACGGACTGTTCATATTCGATTACAAAAAGTTTTTCGCCTATAAAACGTCCATAAAAAAAGGACGAGACTCAAAAATCTCGCCCTCGAAAATCTTTTAATTTAACTTTCAGGAGTTCGCCGCCGCTTGGGTTTTTTCGTTTTCGAGCGCGGGAATTTCGGTGATCAGCGACTGTCTGTTTTTCATCAGATTCGTCAAAGTTTTCGCGGCGGGCGCAAGTTCGACTTCGGATGAGAGAATGCGCGTAACCCTTTGCGGCAAAAGACGCGGCGCGAGTCCGGTAATCGTATTAACCAGGGAAACAATGTCGCCGCCGCCGTCCCAATTTTCCCTGACGACCGCTTCGTCCGTCCGGTTGACGAGACGCAGAAGCACCATCGCCACCAGATATAGATCGTCAACCTGTCCGATAAACGGAAAAATATCGGGAATCAAGTCAAGCGGCGAAATAACGTAAACAATTGCCCCGATAAACAAAGCCTTTTCCGCCACCGGAACGCGCCCGTCAGCCATCATTTTGCCGAGCAGTTTGACCATATTCGGCAAAAACATCAGTGCGTTTTTAAGGCGGTTTTTCGATTCCGATTTTTCCCGGCGCGTCGGTTTCGCACCGTTCACTTTTTGCAAATCGCTCATAATTTTCAAATCCCTTTTTTGAATGTAGTTCAAGTCTAAAAAAAGCCGTGCGTTTGAGCAAGTTTTAACGCGAAAAGTTGTCCGGCATTTTATATTTGCGGCATATCATTTATCATTTGATTTCCCAGAGGTTAAAAACAACTATGATTTTGCAGCAAATCCGCCGGCGAGCCGCCGAAAATTTACAGCACATTATTCTGCCCGAAGGCGAAGACGTGCGAACGGTGTGCGCCGCCGAAATCTGCGTCCGCGAGCGCGTTGCTAAAATCACTTTGATCGGCGACGAAGAAAAGATTCGGGAAGCCGCACGAACGGCGAACGCCAATCTGAACGGTGTTCAAATAATTGACCACCTGAAATCGAGCGAGTTCGGAAACATCGCCCGCTTTTACCACGAATTGCGCCGCGCCAAAGGAATAACTTTGGAAGAAGCCGAGCAAGCCGTCAAAAATCCGCTTTACTTCGGAAATTTACTGGTAAAACTGGGCAGAGCCGACGGTTCAGTGGCGGGCGCGACGAACACGACCGCGCACACGGTCGCCGCCGCTTTGCGCTGTGTCGGTGTCCGCGCCGGATTCAAAACCGTTTCGTCGTTCTTTTTGATGGTCGTGCCGGATGTGAAATTCGGACACGAAGGCGCGATGATCTACGCCGATTGCGGCGTAGTGATTGACCCGGACGCATCGGAACTCGCCGAAATCGCCATCGCTTCGGCTGATTCGTGCCGCGCTTTATTAAACGTCGAACCGCGTGTGGCGATGCTTTCGTTTTCGACCAAAGGCAGCGCGAAACACCGATTGGTTGATAAAGTCGTCGAAGCCGCGAAAACCGTCCGCGCCAGATTTCCCGAACTCGAAATTGACGGCGAACTCCAAGCCGATGCCGCGTTAGTCCCGTCAATCGCCGCCTCGAAAGCCGCCGGCTCAAGCGTCGCAGGAAAGGCAAACGTGCTGATTTTCCCCGACTTGAACGCAGGCAACATCGCCTACAAATTAACGGAAAGATTAACCGGCGGAACGGCAATCGGTCCGATTCTGCAGGGACTCGATAAACCGTGCAACGACCTTTCACGCGGCTGTAAAATTGAAGATATTGTTGATGCCGTGGCGATTACGGCAGTGCAGTCGCAGGCACGAAAACTTTGAGTTATAGAACCTGTTTGCAGTTAAGCAATTCTCCGCAGAATTAGCCGAATCGCGCAAATCCGAATCTTGGCTTCGCTCGTTTCGAGCAACATCTCCGCATCAGACACCGAGTTTTCCGATCCTCCCGCCACCACTACTTCGCCCGTCGCTTCGTCTATTTGCAAATGCAGTTTGCGCCACGTCC
>JAYVGL010000208.1:0-3986 GCA_043772175.1 Pyrinomonadaceae bacterium
CTCTCCAGTTGCGGAGACGATACTTGGCTTTCTTTTTCATAGCAGAAAAATTCTACTATCTATCAACTCCGCAACCTATTTATGCAACAACGCCACTTCGCTTTGCAAAACTGTTCGCAGGAATTACAAAATCATACCGGTCGGGAAGCATGGGTGTCATCAGCAGTTGAACAAATCTGCCGGTGGAACATTGATTTAATTGAAACGCACCCGGAGACAATTACCTACGAAAGTGATAGCGGCACGCATTATTTTGGCGTTACCGCTTTCCGCAAACTTATCGGAATGTATGAAAAAGAGGGGTATCTGCAAGAGGCTTTGGAAGTCGCCCGTATCTCCATAAAGTTTGACCACGATGTCGGAAAACTCGAAGAGTTGGAAGCACGATTAAAACAAATCAAATTTGAAGATGAATAGTTTTGAACAAGTAATTTATGAGTCAATCTCTTCCGACTCGTTTCTGGAATACGCTTTTCTGCGTTGGGTTCTTGCTCCGGCGGCTAAATTTGAAACGATTAATTATCTTAAAGCACAACAAACGGCAATGATTGCCGACCGAAATTACCGAATAGATTATGTTCTAATCGGCAAGGAATTAAATTTAGCGATTGAACTCGACGGTTTTGAATTTCACGGCTCACGCGGGTCTTTCAGCTACGACCGTCTGCGACAAAACGATTTACAGGCGAACTGGTTGGACGGTTGTCAGGTTCAGCTACGATTCGATTCGGCGCGAAACTGCGCGGTGTGTTGCACAGCTTCAAGCGATGATGTTGCTCGACCCGCTGCTTTCTCGATTGATTATCGAATCGCCGTTTATCGAAGAACCTCAGATGAACCCGGACCCATTGTTTTCGCTGGCAAAATCACCAATATCCTTAAGGTCTCCGCTCTACCGGACGACCGATTTTTATTTTGACACGGTGCGCTCACGAATAAACTTGGAAACTTTACGCGGTTGTCAACGAGAAGCTCTCGCCCTTCTCCTTAACTATTTTAGAGGCGGCGGCACAAAAGCGGCGTGCATAATGTCGGTGGGAGCGGGAAAAACCGCGCTCGGCGTAACAAGCGTTCTAGCTTTTACCCACCGCCGCGCTTTGGTAATTACGCCGGGCAGTGTAATTCGCGGAACTTTTCATAAGGCGTTTGACCAACATGCGTTAGGCAACGCTTTATACGGTTTGCCGAACGGACCGTTGATACCCGGAGCTAAACCACCGCAAGTTTTAACCTTAGACCGCGACGATGGTGCTATTCGCAAAGTAACCAGAGAGGATTTGCTCCGAGCCGATGTTATTGTCACGAATTTTCACTCGCTCGGCACGGGCAAAAGCGAGGACGATGTTCTAGCTAAATTATCGCCTGACGACATTGATTTGATTATTGTTGACGAAGCTCATATAGCTGCCGCCGAATCCTATCAGCGAACATTCGCGCATTTTCCGGCGGCGCGAACGCTTCTGATGTCCGCCTGCTTTCAGCGGCTCGACGGGAAACCGATTGATGCCGATGTAGTTTATCGTTATCGCTTGATTGATGCGATTGCCGACGGTCACGCGAAAAACTTGCGCGTCCGTCGTTTTGCTCCGAATACTAAAGAAACAACTTATGAAATGATTTGGTCAGATGGGAGCCGTGAAGAAATTGTCGGACGCGAAGCCCTTCTGGAAATCGTCAAAGATGAAAGGAAGTTGGCGCGGATAACCGCTAAATCTGACGCTTCGATTCGTCAAGTTATGCGTGAAGTGCGTGTCGCGCTCGACGCGCAAGCCCAACTGCTTTTTCCCATTAAGCCGCGCGTTTTATTTTCGGCGATGGGCGAACGGCACGCCAAACAAATCGCCGCCGTCGCCGAAGATTACGGTATTGCCTGCTCGCATCTGCATTATTCGATGTCTGAGTCACGCATCCGTTCGATTCGAGAGAGATTTGAAAACGATTCGGGTGACTTACAAGGTATCGTGCAGTTGAAAATGCTCGGACAAGGTTATGATTTTCCGCCAATAACCGTCATTGTTCCCGTGCGTCCATACAATAGTTTCAGTGAATTTTATCAATTTGTCGGGCGCGGCATACGGGTTCTTCAACATCCCGCTTTGATTGGTAGAATTAAACCGGAGCAGCAGTTTCTCGACATTATTTATCACGCCGAGATGGGTCTGGACGAACACATTGATACGATTTACCGCGAGAACGATATGGACCCGATTACCGCGCACGAAGTTGCTGATGACCGGCAAAGTATTGAGCATAATGATGAGTTGCCTGACACACGCAGGATGGATACGACGAGCCGCCCGGAAGCCTTTGTTTTGTTCGAGCGAGGCTACGTGGAGAAAAGAATCGTTCACGATGAATCGAGAGTCGAACGAAGAAAACAGGAACGCGAACTCGAAGCACTTGCCGGAAAATATTCGGTTTACGCGCAAAATACCGCAACTCCTGTTTCATTCGAGCAATTTGTGCAAATAATCAAACGATTGAGCGAATAAATTTATGGAATCATTCGGACGTAAATTCTCGGCTTGCGAAACGATTTCTCAACGCGCTGCGCTTGAAAAAGAAAACGGAAAGAGCGAGCGGTTCGCTGCGCTTGACGCTCTCGTCTCTGAATCCGTCGCTCACTGTCTGCGCGGCGAGCGCACGGTGCTGCTCAAAGAAGATAAGCTGCATTTTGATAAATTGACGCTCAATTTGCTAAAAGACGAGCAAAAACAATTTATTCACCAAACTTATGCCGTCGAGCGTCAGCAGGAACGCGGGGCTTGGAATCTGCCGGAGAAAATAAGCGTCAACGGCGGTATTGTTAATCTAGCTTGGCATTTTCAAAATCACACTCATTTTCCGCACGAATCCGCGAGCAGAGATTTCGGCACCGTATTGCTCAAAGATTCGCCGGAAGCCGTATTTTTATCGTATGTTTTAACTCCGCTCGTCAAAGAACTAATTTTTCCTATTGAATTGAAAAGCTCCCTCGCCGGAACATTTGAATACGAGGAATTAAAAACTGTTTGGGGTAAAACAGATGATTTTTATGCCGCTCTAGACTTCGGGGAAATAAATGAGCTTGCGGTATTCCGACCGCGCGGCGGCACGCCCGCAAAGTTTCGACCGAACGCATCGTTAATCCAAACGTCTTCACCCCAGCGTTCGAGCGAGAACGGCGGATTGGCAATCACGCAGTCGAACGCGGCAAGGCGGTCGCCGTCGAAAAACGCCGGACTGCGAAGCGTATCGCCGCGCACGATTTCAAAATCTTCGATGCCGTGCATAAAAAGATTGATTCGAGCGATGCCCGACGTGGTTAAATTCTTTTCCTGACCGAACAGTTTTCTTCGCAACGATTTTATGTCGCCGCCCGTGCGCCGAAAGTGATTGACGGCTTCGAGCAGCATTCCGCCCGTCCCGCAAGTCGGGTCGTAAATCGTCTCGCCCGGTTGCGGGTCGAGAATTTCAATCATCAAACGAACGATGCTGCGCGGCGTATAAAATTCACCGGCTTTTTTGTTCGTCTGGTCGGCGAATTTCTTGATAAGGTATTCATACGCCTGTCCTAAAATATCCGATTCAACGACTTCGTTTGAAAGATGCAATTCGGAAAAGTGTTCGATTAAATCTTTCAACAATTCATCGGACAGCCGGTCTTTATTAGTCCACTGAGCATCGCCGAAAATCCCGTAAAGCGAGCGCGGATTGGCTTTTTCAATTTCGTGGAAAGCGTATTGCAGTGCCGCGCCGACGTTAACATTCTTTTCGCGCACCTCGCGCCAGTGACAGTTTTCGGGAATCTGAAAACGATGATTCTCCGGGAAGGAAGCATAATCGCTGTCATCGCCCGATCCCGCTAAAGCCTGAGCAAACTCTTCATCATAAACGTCGCAGATGCGCTTATAGAACCTGTTTGCAGTTAAGCAATTCTCCGCAGAATTAGCCGAATCGCGCAAATCCGAATCTTGGCTTCGCTCGTTTCGAGCAATCCTTCACAG
>JAYVGL010000209.1:0-2934 GCA_043772175.1 Pyrinomonadaceae bacterium
CAAGCGCGAACGCAGTTAGCTCAGGCGCAGCGTGAATTGCGGCGTTCGGCAAATTTAGTCGAAGTCGGCGCGGTTCCGAAAAAGCGCGTCGAGGAAGCCCAAACCGCCGTTAAGGTCGCCGAACAGGAAGCTGCGTCCGCCGAACAACAGGTGAAATTGCTCGACGTTCAAATCAAACAAACGAACGCCGGACAAAACATTTTTCGCGCTCCGCAAGTGAATCAGCCGACGCGCATTTTCCCTCTGACCGCGCCGATTACGGGAATCATCGGCGAAATCAACGCGACGAGCGGACAGCAAATCGAAACGGCGACGCAGATTTTGACGATCAGCAATCTGGCGACGGTTCTGCTTGAAGCGCAAATTTTCGAGAAGGATTTGCCCGCCGTCCGCGATTCGACACGGGCGAGTTTTACGGCTTCGGCATTATCTGGCGAAGTTTACACCATCGGCACGCCGGACGGCGACGGCAGGCTCGTTTCCATCGGGCAAACGGTTGATCCGCAGACGCGCACCGTTGCGGTGATTTACGAAGTGAAAAATCCTTTGAACCGTCTGCGCGACGGCAATTTCGTCGAAATGACGATTGACACGAGCGGCGACCAACAGGTTCTCGCCGCGCCGAAAAACGCGGTCGTTAATGAACAAGGTCAAACTTTCGTTTTCGTGTTTACGGGCGGCGAAAACTTTGAGAAACGCGCCGTTGCATTGGGCGCGGAAGGCGCGGATTTTTACGAAGTCAAAACAGGCTTGAAAGAAGGCGAGCGCGTTGTTACGAGCGGAGTTTACCAGCTTCGAGCGACGCAGCCCGCCGCTTAAATAATAAAAGACAGGAGAATTTACAAAAATGAAAAATGGAATAATTACAGGCTTAATTTTAACCGTCGCCGTCGCAATGACGGGCGCGGCGTGTCAGCAGACGGCGACCGTCAACACGAATTCGGCAGCGAATCGCAATTCGACGAACTCCAATTCGGCGATGAATATGAACGGAATGGATCACAACTCGATGAACCATAATTCGATGAATCACAATTCGATGCCGATGGACTCGAAGATGTCCGGGATGGATCATTCGGAGATGAAATCTTCGCCCGACGCGGCGAACGCGGCGTATGATTTGCAGTTTTTGGATACGATGGCGCATCACCATCAAGGCGCGGTCGAGATGGCGAAAATGATTGACGGGAAAACGCAGAACGCGGAACTTATCAAATTCGGCAAACAAATCATCGCCGACCAGGAAAAGGAAATCGCGCAGATGAAAGATTGGCGCGAAAAATGGTTTGCCGGCAAACCGGCGGCGTTGAATATCGAAATGGCGGGAATGGCGGATTCGATGAAAATGATGGCGGGCGACGAAATGAAAAAACTCGAAGCGGCGACCGGCAAAGATTTCGATCTGATGTTTCTCGAAATGATGACACCGCATCACGCGGGCGCGATCACGATGTCAAAAGAGGCGTTGCAAAAAGCCGAACACCCGGAAATCAAAACGCTCGCCAATCAAATCATCAAAGCGCAGGAAGCCGAGATAAAAATGATGGCTGACTGGAGAAGAAAATGGTAAATGGTGAATGGTTAATTTAGAAACTTTCTTCATTTACCATTTACCATTCACCGTTTACCATTCACCACTAATTTATGCTCGATGCAATTATCAAATGGTCTCTGCATAATCGCCTGATCGTCACGGCGTTTGCCGCGCTGCTGCTGGTTTGGGGAACTTATACCGCGCTGAATTTGCCGGTTGATGTTTTGCCCGACCTTAATAAACCGACGATTACGATTTTGACGGAAGCGAACGGGCTTGCGCCGGAGGAAGTCGAAACGCTCGTTTCTTTTCCGATTGAAACGGCGATGAACGGCGTTCCCGGCGTGTCGCGGGTGCGTTCGCAAAGCGGCATCGGCTTGTCGGTGATCTACGTCGAATTCGATTGGGGAACGGACATTTACCGCAATCGTCAGCTTGTTACGGAAAAACTCGCGCAGGCGAAAGAGCAATTGCCCGCCAATGTTTTGCCGAGTCTCGCGCCGATTTCTTCGATTATGGGCGAGATTATGCTTGTCTCCGTCAAATCGAAATCGGGCAAAACCGATCCGCTCGATGTTCGCACTCTGGCTGATTGGACGATTCGCCCGCGCCTTTTGACGATTGCCGGGGTCGCGCAAATTATCAATATCGGCGGCGGTGTCAAACAGTATCAGGTTTTGCTGACTCCCGAAAAATTAAAGCAATTCGGCGTAACAATCGAAGAAGTTTCCGCCGCGCTTGAAAAATCTAATTCAAACTCGACCGGCGGATTCGTTGACGCAAACTCGCAGGAATTTCTGGTCAGAAATCTCGGCAGATTTTATTCGGTTGACGAACTGAAAAATACGGTCGTCGCTTACCGCAATAATACGGCGGTCAAAGTCGGCGATGTCGCCAATGTCGAGTTCGGCGCGAAAATCAAACGCGGCGATGCCGGCAGCAACGGTATGCCCGCCGTGATAATGTCCGTTCAAAAACAGCCGGGTGCGTCCACGCTCGAACTGACGCAGAAAGTTGACGACGCGCTTAAAGATTTACAGGCGAATCTGCCGGAAGACATCGAAATCAACGCTAATCTTTTTCGGCAGGCGACATTTATTGAAACCTCGATTTCCAACGTCGTCGAAGCCCTGCGCGACGGCGCGATTTTAGTCGTCATCGTATTGTTTTTGTTTTTGCTGAATTTCCGCACGACGTTCATTACTTTGACGGCGATTCCGCTCTCGTTCGTCGTTACTTTTCTAATTTTCAAAGCGTTCGGCATTTCGATCAATACGATGACTTTGGGCGGAATGGCGGTCGCCATCGGCGAACTGGTGGACGACGCGATTGTTGATATTGAAAACATCTACCGCCGCCTTCGTGAAAACAAAAAGCTGGAAAAACCGCTGCCGAGCCTC
>JAYVGL010000210.1:0-12688 GCA_043772175.1 Pyrinomonadaceae bacterium
AACCCGACGGCTTATCGCAAGCTATCGAATTCAGGCACAAACAAAGGCAGTCGGACATCGTTCGCCGACTGCGAATTTAATCTGACAAAGTAGAATTAAATACGCAATCGGATTGCCTTCGCTCCAGCCGAAATAAACGTGCGGAATCTTGCCGGTTTTATCGCGCAGATACAGTAAAAACGCGGCGATGGCGTTCGGCACGGCGGGCGATTCGGTTCGCAGAACGCGATAGCCTTCGACGTCCACGCCGCGCACTTTCAATTTGCCTTTAAACTCCGAAGCATCGCTGGTTTCGATTTCATAAAACAAAATCGGATCGCTCGACGGAATATGGTTGTCAACGCGCTTTTCGTGTTCTTTGAATCGATACTCGGCGACATCGCCCGCTTCGCGCCGGTTCGTCACGATTCTGATTTCTCCGTCCGCTAAATCGTTCAAAAATTCTTTCGCCTTATCGTCGAATTCGATTTTGTCAATTCGTAGTTCGGTCGAACGCATCGCCCTGGAAATGAATGAAGCGGCGATAATCGTGAAGATAAAGAACGAGGCGATTTTGATGCCGTCGGGACGTTCGATAATGTTGGCGACCGTCGTGTAAACGAACACGACCGCAATCGCCGCGAACGCCCAAAACCACCGGCTGTTTCTGCGCCGTGCGGAAATCGAAACGGCGACTGCCGCCGAAGACATTAGAAATAGAACGCCGGTCGCGTAAGCTCCGCCCTGCGCGTCAACGTCGGCGTTGAAAATTATCGTTACGACGAAGCAGATCATCGTAAAAACCAGAACCAGCGGTCGCGTCGCCCGCGCCCAATCGGGAACCATTCCGTAGCGCGGCAGATAGCGCGGCACGATGTTCAAAAGTCCAGCCATCGCCGACGCACCCGCAAACCACAGAATGAAAATCGTGCTGATGTCGTAAATCGTCCCGAAAATTTCGCCGACGGTTGTGCCGAATTTTTCGCCGAATTTTTCGTGCGCGATAAAAGCCAGAGCGCGTCCGTTCGCCTTGCCTTTTTCTTTGGCGACTCCGCCCGCAATTTCTTCGGAGGTGCAAACGCAGAATTCGGGAACTTCGTGCGAATTCGCTAAGTTTCCGCAGTCAACGCGCGGACAAAATTCCGTATCTTTAATCAGCAAACTGGTGATAAAACTGCTGGCGATAAGAAAAAAACTCATAATCAACGCCGCCGCCAGTAGCAAATTTTTCGTATTGGTGATGCGTCCCGGACCTTTAACCAGCGGCATCACCGCCACGCCCGTTTCAAATCCCGACAAACCGAGCGCGAGCTTTGGAAAGGTTAGCAGTGACAGCGCGACGATCATCAAAATTCCTCTGCCTTCGATGCCGCCGGTCTCTGATTTGTGCGTGAACAATGCTGTTTTCCAGTTAGTCAAAAGTTCCGGGTGAGCGGCGATGTCGTAAAATCCGATGACAACCACGATCAGATTCAGAAATAGGTAAACGGCAACCAGGAAAACCGCGATTCCGATGGCTTCCTTAAATCCTTTTAAGAAAACCGCGCTGAGCAGTGCGATGAAGCCGAGCGTAATTAAAACAGGATGATCCAGAAATGGCAGATGTGTCAAGACGAAGGGATTTTCGATAACGTGCGCGGTCGCATCGGCGGCGGACAGCGTGATGGTGATGACGAAATCCGTGGCGACGAAACCGAGTAGAACCAGAACGAACATTTTCCCTTTCCAGCGCGACAAAAGCGATTCGAGCATCGCTATCGAGCCTTCACCGTGCGGACTCTCAGTGGCGACGCGCCGATAAATCGGCAGTGCGCCGAACAAGGTCAGCAGAACGACGACCAGCGTGGCAATCGGCGACAGCGCACCGGCAGCGACAAACGCGATGCCGGGCTGATACCCGAGCGTCGAAAAATAATCAACGCCCGTCAAACACATCACTTTCCACCAGGGATGCTTGTGGTGAGTTCCTTCTTTTTCGTGCGGACCTTCGATTTCCTTTACGCCGTGCAGCAGCCAGCGGCTAAAACGATTATCCTTGGATTTTTCACTCATCTTTAAATCAGCCGAAAAACTCTGAAGTTCAGGCAATTGATTGTCACCGGAATTCGATGAAAGCTGATTGCGGCAAAACGACAAATCTGTCGGGCAATAATGCTCTGCTCGCCGAAAGATTTTTTTTACGCGCTTTTGGCTTACAGTTTACCAAACGTCGAAATATACCTTTGCTAAATTGATTTTGCAATCGGCAGAAAGTAATGTGTCGAGTCAACAACTTTTCAGTTTGGACAAATGCAGACCGAAGATTTGCAGGATGATTCGTTGGGCGAAAGTGAACTGCAGATGATTGAAATTTAAAAATTAAAAGGGCGACGTCTCCCACACCGTCGCCCCTAGGTCACAAGTCCTCACCCCTCGTGACCAAGTGTTCACCGGGGAGGTGAACATCTATAGATTATGCACATAGATAGCTAAATTGCAACCACCGACTATTTATTTTCGATTCTCACTCCGGCAATATAAAATAACTGTTCCAGGGATTAGCGAACTGCTCAACCGTTATGTTTCCGACCGCAAACTGAATTTCTTCATCCTTCATCTGAATAAAAAAACTGTATTCGCCGAAAGGAATGTCGGCGGCAACTTTAATTTCAAAACTTACTACGGAAATATCCGTTCCGTAATCTTGATCGGTCAAACTTCCGGGCGTAATGCTCAAGTGAGGAGAATTAAAACCGATTTTCGTATTTGCCGCCCTCAAATTGCTCCCTCCGACATAAATCATATAAGACTTACCGCCGTTGACCGGCACGGCTAACTCGGAAATTTGTCCGTTAAAACCGACATAATTCAAAGCGAAATTTTTTCGTTTGCCGCTGAGTTTTTTAGCGATATTCGTGGTTTTGCCGCTTTTGACTTCAACCGCGCCGAGACTTTCGACGGAAGAGGATTTATCATTTTTTTTGCTGAAATCCTGCGTGTATATTCTGTAATTGCCATCTGATAAGCCTTCTATTTTGAAAGTTCCGTCGTTGCTTGTTATCACTCCTGCAGCGACCCGTCCGCTTTCGGATTCTTCTGCCCAAACCTGGAAATTTTTCGCGGCTTTTCCAATCGGCAGAATCAGTTTTCCGCTGACTGCCCCGCAGCAATTTTCACCGTCGTCTGCGCCGTAGAGCGCACGAATTCCGTTAATATCATCCTGAGCGAGAGTGCGTGAACTGAAACTCGGTAAATTATAAACGCCGTTTTTGCCCGTATGCGCGTTCATCGTCGCGCCGGTTACGGAAGCGTGTTCGAGACCGAGCAGATGCCCGATTTCGTGAGTCAGCGTTGATTCCAGATCAAAGGTTCCAACCGAACCGTCGGTAGAAAACTGTTCATAAGGATTCAGCACGATGTCGGCTTCGGTGATGCCGCCCGTCCGATTGAAGAAAATTCGAGTGCGGGCGGAGACTTCCTGCGCGTCGCCGCCGAACAGTAAAAGATTTTCCGGTGTTTGGGCAACGGTAACGAGGCTCATCCCGTCGCCGGATTTCCCAGAAGGGCTGACGGATTGTTTGTCCGTCCAGGAAACTTGAAATTTAATGTCGGCGGCATTTTCCCAGGCGTTCAGACTTCTTTCGATTGCGCCGGTGATGTCGCTCTCCGGTCTGATGTAAAGATTCGGTTTGGTTAGTGAGGTGGAAAAAGTAATCGGAATTAAATTGGTTTTCCAGCGCAGACGCATCGTTTTCGCATCGTCGGCGTATTGCAGCGCATAGGCTGACGCTTGCCGGGTTGAACCGCCAATTAAAAACCACATTAACAAGATTGCTAATAATTTCGACATTAGAATTTTCTCGCGGCAGAGCCGCGAGGAATTGGATCGGAAAAATCTTTTTTCCTTATTTTCGTGGCAGAGTCACGAGGAATTAAACCCATAAGGAACGATTAAAATTACCGGAGTTTGCTATCTGCCTCCAAAACCTTCGACATCATCCGTGCCGACTCTTTCCAAATCGGCAAAGCCGACAGTCAGCAACAGAGCCACGAGTGAAATCGTCGCCAGCACGTAAAGAAGCGCAATCTGCTCAAAATAAATTAAAAACCCGATAACGATGCTCACCAAAAGCAGCCAGAAGAGCGCGATTACGCGGCGGCTGAATCCGTTTTGTTTCTCTGCCATAATTTTATAAAAATCTTTCCGAACTTTGATACTGATCTCTAATTGATACCAAATTTTCCACTTCCGAACAATTCAAAAAGCAATTTGTCATACTAAAATCTATCTAATCTATCACTCTCAAAGGAAGATTAGCCTGACTTTTCCTGTCGCTTTCGATGACTTTCAAAACCGGCGGAAATTTTCTTTTTTCGCTTTTCACTTGTGCCACTTCTACTATGTCGAGAGCCTTCAACAATATATCATCCGCTTGTCCGGCTTTGATCTTTTCTAAATCGGCTTCGATAATTTTAGTTTCGCCGGCATCACGCCGGTAAATCGTTACTCTTTTCGCGTCGCCGCCTTTGACGATGCCGCCCGCCCCGGCGACAGCGCGGGAAAGCGTCGTCTGCGACCGCGAAGAAATCTGTTTCGGATTCGCCACGCCGCCGATCACGTAGATTGATTCGGCTTCCTGAACCGTCACGACATCGCCGCTTAAAATCTGCGGATTGGCTTCGTTTTTTCCCGCCAACAAATCGCCGACTTTAATGTTGATATAGTTTGAACCGCTTTCCTGACTGGCTGAAACAAGTTTTTCGCGGTTTGTTCCGCCTGTTTTATCCAATCCGACGGCTGTCGCTGTTCGCGGCTGGCAATTGAGATTCGGATCACGATAAATTTGCACGTCGCCACTCGCTTTATCGGTTAAACCGCCGGCGATAATCAACAGTTCGTTGAGAAATAACGGACGTTTGATCTGAAATCGCTGCGGAGTTTTCACTGCCCCGTAGAGTGTCGAGGGCGAGCGATCCGAGCGGTCGAGAATTTTCACGACCACTTTCGGCTCACGCAAAATTTTGCTGTAGGCTTTGCCGACCGCTTCGGCGACTGTTTCTTCGCTTTGGCAAAGACCAAAAATCGGATTTTCAATGTAGTCAATGCCGTTTAGAAAGCCTTCAGGATTGAGTCGCCCGCGCCAATCATACTCGGTGCTGCCGATCACATCAACGTCAATAAGATCGCCGGGATGAATCAAATCAGTGTTTGCGTCGGTATCGGACGGCATAATGATTTCAGGAGTCGGTATCGGCGTTGGAGTTTCAGTCGGTGTCAGCGTTTGAGCGAAAATCGGAGAGTGGAGAAAAACTACGCAGAAAAAAATCGCGGTGAGAAAATCAAACTTTTTGTCTTTTATTGGGTTAAACACTTGACCGGAAGTTCAACAACCGTTCTTGATTTTATTCGAGACGGACGGGTTGATTTATCCTGATAATCTAATTAGCTTTGAACACGCCGACCTTTTCGTTATCCGTCGAATCTTCTTTTTTACGTTTTTTTGTCGGTTTGGTTGAAACGGTTCCGGGAATGGCAAAGCCTTTAAATTCCCAATTGCAGTTATCGCATAGAAGATTGTATCGAAAGATAAGTTTCGATAAAAAAGGTGTTGGACGATAGCCGCGTCTCACACGGTCGCTACTGCATTTTGGACATTTCTGAGTGCTCATTTTCCTTTTTATTCTTTCCCTTTTTTAGTTTGATTTCTTTTTTGCCCTGCTCTGTCAGTCCGCGCAGCTTTTCAATTTCCGAGTTTATTTTTCCGGCGATCACATCTCCTTCAACCGGGCTGACATCTTCGCGGGCGAGGAAAAACAGCGCATCTCGATAGAGGTTAACGGCGCGTTTATAACTGCCTTTAAATGCTGCGCGTTCGGCTTGCTCGATCCAGTGAGAAACCTTTATTGAAGCAATAAAGGTTTTTATCGCCGATTCCGAATCCGTCAGACGCGGTTCACTCGGATAAAACTGCAAGGCGGACTCCAAAACACTCAGGGCTTCCTGCGCCGCATTTAGTTTTTCGGAAATTGTAACACAGCCGCGAGATTTCTGCGACCACGCACGGGATTCGATTTCCGCCCACGCCAGCAGATGCAGATGATGCAATTCACCGACGATTTCGCGTCCGCGCCGCAAACCCGCCAAACGCGGCGAACCGACACCAACGGTTTCCATCTGTTTTTCGACGGTGGAAAGATATTCGCTGCAAGTTTCCAAAACTTTCAAGTGTCCGTTGGAAAGATTGCTTAAAACCTGTGCGGCGGCTGATTTTCGTTTGATCTCTTTGACAATTTCCGCGTTTTTTTCGAGCGAAAGTTTATTCTGCCCGCCGGTTATCCGCGTTTGATACGGAACGCTGTTCAATGTGTAGTCGAGTTTCCTTTCGGCGAGCAGAAATTGCCGACGAGCTTTTTTGAGAAAGATTTCCCGTGCGATAATCGAACTTCCCAACACGCAACCGCCGCCAATAAACGCCGCGATAATCGGTGCATCTTCGTTGCCCTCGTGCAAAATCAGCCAGATAAACGAAAAGAAAGCGACCGAAGCCGCCGCCGCCAAAGCGTAGTAGCCGGTAACGGGCAGCCAGAACGGACGGCGATACTGCACTTCGAGACGCTCGTCGTTTGTTTGAGAAAGTTTTTTGACTTGATATTGTCGGCTTATTCGGTCGTTCAATTTTTGCTCCTCAAATCTCTTTTGTCGGCTTTTCCAATTTGCGTAAATTGCAAGCAAAAACGTATCTTCAATAGTGAGATTTTCCGCCGCCGTTGTCAATGCTAAAATTTTAAATGACAAAACGGCATTTCTGTTGTAGATTTTCAGGTGTTATGTCAACGGGGAAAAAGAAAAAGCCGGAGCGTCCGGTGTTCGATTCGATTCGCAAGCCGACCGCACCGGCAGGACAAAAATTCGGCAAAGATAAACCGGACGAAAAAGCAAATCCGGTGCAGCGGAAGACCAAACACAAAAAACCGGGAGATTCGGAAAACTGAAGATGAGTTTTTTCAAGAACAACAGCGAAAAAGCCGCCGCGCCGAATGTTTGGGCGCGACCGAAAATGGCGGTGATTTTTCGCGCCGAAGTAATGCCGGGTAAAACCCGCGAGGAAAGAACTTTTCGAGTTCAAAAAGTTTTGAGAAACGGGCGCGTAATGCTCTACGATTTTGCGGACGAACACCGCGAGAACGAATTTGAAGCTATTAATTTTAAAAGATAATCGCGTAAAGTTGATTTTCCTTTACCATTCATAAACTCGCCCGACTTCGAGAATCTGCAAATTCTCGATTTCCAATTCCTCAATCTGCCGGACAACTTCATCGCAATACATCGGCTTGATATTTACGATGTAAACGGAGCATTCCCGGCGGTCAAATTTCGCCAGTTCTTTTTGCAGATTTCGCGGCGTTAAATGATGCGAAATCTCGGCTAATTCTTCGAGTTCGTTCGGAAAAGCACATTCGATCAACAGCACGGAAAGTTTCGTCTCCGCATTAACCGCCCGCCAAAAACCGTCCATTTCCGCTGTGTCACCAGTCAGCGCGAAAGTAGTTTTATCGTCGGAAATGATAAAGCCGACCGATGGAACTTTATGATTAACCGCGATTGATTTTATTCGCAGATGTTTGATGATGAATTCCCTGCCCGCTTCAAACGGCTGATACTGCATCACCGCGCCGTTTTCGTTTTGCAGTTCGGTGAAACGCGGATAAATTTCCCAATTAAAAATATCGCGCTCAAGAGTTTCGATAACGTCGGTCGAGCAATGAACGCAGATCGGCGCGTCCAAAGTTGCAAACAAATCGTCAATGAAAAGCGGTAAACCGGCGATATGATCGAGGTGGGCGTGAGTCAGAACAACATCCCGAATCTGTTTTTTCTGCGCGTCGGTCGCTGCCATCGCCAAACTGCCCGCGTCAATCGCCACGCAGTCGTCCACGACGAAGCACGACAGATGCTGACGACGCGAAGCCGTTCCGTCTTCGTTAAAAGTGCTTGGAAGAAGTTGAAATTTCATACGATTCAGCGGGCGCAGGTTTGTCCGCGTCCGCCGTCAATTTCGTAAGTCGCGCCCGTAATCCACGAAGCCTTCTCCGATGCCAGGTAATAAATTAATTCGGCGACTTCGTGCGGTTCGCCAACGCGCCCGATGGGATGCGTTTTTTTCGAGTTTTCCAGAAAGTTTTGATAATCTTCGTCCGCCATTCCGCCGCGCTTGTGCAAACTTGTCACAACTACGCCCGGATTAACGGCGTTGACGCGCACTCCTTTCGGCGCGAGTTCGAGTGCGGAACAGCGCGTTAGCTGGTCAACCGCCGCTTTGGAAACGCAATAAGCCAGCACATTCGGAAACGAACGGGTTCCGGCGACGCTCGAAACATTAACGATATTCCCTTTTGTTTTTTCGAGATGCGGAACACATTTTTGCGAGATGCTGAACACCGAACGCAAATTGATATTCATCATCTTATCCCAGTCGTCAAGCGTCGTCGTTTCGATTGAACCGTTCATAATGATGCCCGCCGCATTCACCAAAACATCAATCTGACCGAATGTTTCCAGCGTGTTAGTAATCGTTTTTTCGACTTGGGTTTCTTCGAGAACGTCGGCGAGTTGATTTTTTATCATTCCCGTAAAACCCTGTGCCTCGTCGCGCAGGGAATTCAATTCTTTTTCGTTTCTGCCGACGGCGACGACCTTCGCGCCGTTCTCGGCGAACAGCAAAGCGGCGGCGCGTCCGATTCCGCTGCTCGCGCCGGTGATAAGACAAACTTTTTCGTGCATACTCATATCATTTCCGAACTTTCAATGCAGTTTATCACAAACATTCGTTTTTAAGATTATACAAAAACGGCAATTCATTAGGTTTTCCCCTGACGTATTTTGCTTTAAAAAAGCCAAAAGGCAGTCAATGGATGACTGCCTTTTGCAAAATCTGAGAAAACGATAATCGAAAAATTTTTCGTATAAAAAACTTACACGCCGTTCGCTTGCGGCTGCGGCGTAAAGAATTTTTCGATTGCTTGTTTCGTCTCGTCGCGGCGGCGTTGTTGAAACTCGCTAACCCAAGTAGAAACCGTCGAAACCATTTCGCGTGCCGCCTGTTTTGATTTCTTTTCAATGACTATAGATTTCTCCGGCAGCTTTTCAGCGACTTTCATCTCGCCTTTTTTGATAATCTTTATTTTTGCTTTTTCGCTCATTGTATGATTTTCCTTTATGTATTAATCCGATACTAAGAAGATCGTTTTTAGCTTTCTCAATTTTCGTTCACGCAAACCGAATGCCAAGTTTAGACGACGAAGAAAATTTGTTTTGCAGCAATCTTTTCAGTTATATTTTTAATTGGCATTCTGCAAAGCCGATAGATTTATTTTTGCGCTTTGCTAAGTTTATGTAACGCTCAAGGTTTCGATTTTGTTCCGCTTAATTTAAAAACGCTTTTATATCGAAAGGCTCTCCGCACCGATTTTCAATCGCCCGCTGTCAATCCGCCGAACGGCACAACCGTTGCCCTTGTCTGATACCGATGAACCTGACCGATTTATTTATTATTTATTTTGCCGGCGGCGCACCGTTCGCCGTCTATCATTTCCTGCAAAATCGGCACGACGACAAAACCGTTTCGTTTTGGCTGAAAAACTTTCTCGTGCTGTTGCTTTGGCTGCCTTTCGCCGCGTTTCTCCTGTTGAAAAACCGGCGACTGCTCGAATTCGATTTTCTTCGATCAGCCTTTGATAAAAACGCTGACGGCGAGAAAGTATATTTTCACCGGAGACAAATCGAGAGCGTTTTGCTCGAAAGCGATTTGGACGTTTCGATCTTTGATTTTCGTGAAACATTCGAGCGTTTCGCCGGCTTGACGCTTGCCGTTCAAGCCGACGCGGACAGCGCGTCGGAATGGGAAATTTTCCGGGCGGCGAAAAACGGAAACGTCAAACTCGGCGCAATTTGCTTGCATCGGCGCAACCGAAAGAAACTGGTTCACCATCAAACCGAAGCGCGTCGAGATTTTCTGCAAATCGTCGAACAATTATCCGATTCGATTTCAGATACGGAAACGTTGTGCCAATCGGCGGTGGAAACCGTCAAAATTTTGAAAGACGACGAGGGGCGAGAACTTCTCGAAAAAATGTTTGCGGAAAATCTGCAAACTGGAGACCAATTAAACGTCAAATATACGGAGAAAGATTTATGGAAACCGCAAGAACGCAAACCGCTCCGCACCGAAACGATTTTAACCCGCTTGTAAACGGCGGCGGAAGCGACGAGCTAACTCTGCAAAGGTTAGATTCGCTGCTCGCTCACAACGCCGAAACCGCCCGCGAAAAAGCGATGTTTCGGACGGAGCGGGAAGAAACGGAAGCCTCTCTAATGACAAACCCGATGACCGACAGACAGGTTTTCGCCTACTTCGGATTGCTGCTCGGAATCTTTCCGCCAGCCGCGATGTTCACTCGATTTTTCATCAACGAAGCGAGTTTTCGGAACGATGAATTTTGGTTGATCGGAGTGGTCGCCATCATCAATTTGATTTCGGCGGTTGTCGGTTATTTTTCTGGAAGATTTGTTGGTAAAATCGTCGGCAAACTTGAAAAGGCATCCTGGACGATGATGCTTTTCGCGTTGCCTTTTATTGGGATTTTGTGGGGAATTCTAGCGGGCGGCGCGGGCGGCATCATCGTTTTCGTGGTCGGCGCAATTTTCGGCGCGATGCTCGGTGCAATGGTCGGCAGCGCGGCTTTACCTGTTTTCGCAATTTTTCATCGGCTGCTCAAAAAAGGTGACGTGATAGACCGGAAACATTTTCTGCCGCTGGCTTTCGGCGTTACTTTAATAATCTGCGCTTTTGTGTTGGGTTTATAAGATTCTCGATGTTGAAAATATCAGCGGCAGTGATTTTTATCGTCTACCCGACGGCATCGTTTTTTTAAGCGATGCCGTCGAGTAATTTGTGGTTTATTTTGCGTTAGATTAAACTTAGCATTAAATCTATTGGAAAGATTTGATGGATTTTTCAAAACCCCTTTATAATAAAAACAGGTAATTTACGGTCTTCGGCTATTTTCGATTGAGAGTCAGAGGCATTTCTCCGCTTAAAATTTAAGTGTTTCAAAATAGCTAAATAGTTGTTAGAGTTATTTATATCGTTTAATGGGAAGGTTTGTAATGGCACTAGAACAAAAAAACAGACAGTTGTTGATTGATACGCCTCTCGGAGAAAATTTCTTGCTGTTGAAAGAATTTTCCGCCTCCGAAACTGTTTCCGAGCTGTTTTCTTTTCAGTTGAAACTCGTTCACGAAGAAACCGCCGTCAACTTAAAGCCGACTGTTGTTGATCCGAAGTCACTGCTCGGTCAGCCGGTCAGCATCAAAATTAACATCAGGGATAATACGGCACGTCATTTTAACGGTGTCGTTTCTCATTGGCGGCAGGGCAACCGGGACACGCGCTTCACTTACTACCAGGCGATTGTCGTCCCGAAAGTGTGGCTTCTGACGCAAAAATATCAATCGCGGATTTTTCAGAGGCAGACCGTTCCGCAAATTTTGAAAAAGGTCTTCGCCGGATTCAGCGTTAAACAGGAATTGGTTGGGACGTTCAACCGTCGCGAATACTGCGTTCAATACAACGAAACCGATTTTGAATTCGCTTCGCGTTTGATGGAGGAAGAAGGAATTTATTATTTCTTCGAGCATTCGGCGAGCGATCACCAGATGATTTTGGCGAATACGCCGCAGTCGCACCGTGCTGCTCCGACTAAAAGCCGTTTTCCGTTTGAAGCCGATTTGACTAGAACCGACGGTGTGGTTAGTTCGATTGCGACCTGGGAAACTGCATATCAACTGCAAACGGGAAAGGTTTCCGTTTGGGATCACAATTTTGAATTGCCGCACCGCAAACTCGAAGCCGATCAGCCGAGCCTTTATCCGGTCGGCGGCAACGCGGCACTGGTTTATCAATACACGGGCGATTACGCCAAACGCTACACGGGAATCACGCCGTCCGCCGGCGACCAGTCGGGCGAATTGCAGCATATTTTTGAGGATAACCGCAATCAAGCCGAGATTCAGATGCAGGCACTTGACGCGAAATACAACGTCGCGCACGGGACTTCCAACTGTTGCCCTCTGACCGCCGGACACAAATTCGACATCTACAATCACGCGATCAAAGAGATTGACGGCAAGTATCTGCTGACGCAGGTTACGCATTTCGCCGTCCAAACGCCGGATTTATCGAGCGAGGAGCGCGATGTCGAAGGGGCGTATCAAAACAATTTTAGCTGCATCCCGCTGAAAAGTGGCAGCACACCGTTTCGCCCCGTTCGCAAAACGCCGAAGTCGAGAATCGCGGGCAGCCAGACGGCGGTGGTGGTCGGACCGGCGGGCGAGGAGATTTTCACCGACAAATACGGGCGCGTTAAAGTGCAGTTTCATTGGGATCGGGACGGTAAATACGATGTCGGCAGTTCCTGCTGGATGCGCGTCGCCCAGCCTTGGGCAGGTGGCGCACACGGCACGATCTGCATCCCGCGAATCGGCAACGAAGTGGTCGTCGAATTTCTGGAAGGCGACCCGGATCGCCCGATTGTCACGGGTTCGGTTTACAATCCGGCGCAGATGCCGCCCTACACCTTACCGGCGAACTCGCACACGATGGGTTTCAAATCCAACACCACCAAAGGCGGTGCAGGCTACAACGAGATGGCGATTGTGGACGGCAAGGCG
>JAYVGL010000211.1:0-3693 GCA_043772175.1 Pyrinomonadaceae bacterium
CACCGATAGAGGATTTCTTCTGCACACCGAAGCGGTTCACAACGTCGTGCGAACCACTTTTGAAACGGAAAACGTCGAAATCGAACACGCCGGTTTGGATAAAATCGCCGCGTATGTTTTGGATTTGAAGAAGAAGTATAAATGCGTTCGATTCTACACCGATTATTACAAATTTTACCGCGAAGACGGCTTCACGAAGAAATTCCCGTGCCGTTCGGCTTCGCACCTGATAAATATGCGTCCCGACGGCGCAATTCAATTTCCGTGCGCGTTCGTCTCAAAACATCGCGGCTTGCCGGAAATGAGTTTGCAGGAAATCTATGAATCGCCCGAAGTGCGCCGAATTATCAAGGAATCGCCCGATATGTGGGACTTTTGCAAAGGCTGCAAAATCGGCTGTCCGTATGAAGTTTCGGCGTATCGCAATAATCCCTGGACAGCCGTTTGGAGCGCGATGGAGTTTTTGCAGTTGGTTTGATTTTTATGAATGTTTCGCCCGAAAAAATTCAAGCCGTGCGCGTCCGCGAACTTTTTAAAAGTTACAAAAGCGGCGTGGACGCGACGCGCGGAATAGATTTTAGCGTTAAGAGCGGCGAGTGCGTGGCGATTCTCGGACCGAACGGCGCGGGAAAAACGACTTTTTTGCGGCAGCTCACGACCGAACTCAAACCGACTTCGGGCGCGATTGAAATTTTCGGCGTGGACGCGATTTCGCAGCCGAACAAAGCGAAACTTTTGATGGGCATTACGCCGCAGGAAGCCGGAGTTTTCGAGACGCTGACCGTGCGCGAACATCTCGAACTGTTCGGCAAACTCAAAGGTTTAAGTAAATCAGAAGCCAGAACGCAAACCGACGAATTATTAACGAATCTCGAACTCGAACCGCAGGCGAAAAAACAGGTCGGCGAACTTTCCGGCGGACAGCGGCGCAGAATTCTGATCGGTCTGGCGATGCTCGGAAAGCCGCCGTTATTGATCTTGGATGAACCGACGACCGGACTCGATCCGCAATCAAGACGCACGGTTTGGAAATTACTCAAAAGAGCGATTAACGACGGAACAACCGTGATTTTCTCGACGCATTATCTCGAGGAAGCCGAACAATTAAGCCATCGCATCGCTTTTATCAAAGGCGGAAAAATCGTCGCCGACGGCAGCCTTCAGGAATTACGGGCGCGTTTCCCGCGCCATTATCGGGTGAACTTTTTTGAACGCGAAACGCCGCAGTCCGTCTTTTTTGAGACATTCGATGAAGCGCAGGATTTCATCAGCCGGAGCAATATAGACGAATATCAAATCGCCACGTCGTCGCTTGAAGACGTATATTTTGCGCTTGTCGGCGAGCCGTTAAGTCAAAACGGAAATGGAGACGGACAGCACAAAAAATGAAAAAACGATTATCTGACATTTTCTGCGTTTTCCAAATTCATCTGGCGCGTCTGCGGCGCGAAGTCGGACCGTTTCTGCTCGCCGCCATCGTCTTTCCGATTGCGATGTATCTGTTTGCAAGCGGCATCGCGCATCAGTCTTCCGATACGGTTTCCAACGAGGCGAAACTACATTTTCTTGCCGCTTCGATGGTTTTTTCGTTGAGCCTGACGGCGATTAGCTGGCTCGGCTATCTGCTTCTGGAAAATAGATTTACGGGACGCTTGAAACTGTTTGCGACCTTGCCGCTCGCCGCTTCGTCATATATTTTCGGCGTGTTGATTTTCGCGCTCGTGCAGGGCGCGTTGGGCATCATCTCGATGCTCATTGCAGCGAAAATTTTGGGTGTCGAAACGAATATTAGTTTCATTGGCGGATTATCGTTGGCATTGACGACTTTTGTCGCGCTTCTTTCGCTATGCGGCATCAGCGTAGTAATTGCGGCGCAGGTTCGCTCGTTTTCGGAAGGCTCGCTTTACACCGACGCGCTCGGCGCGGGAATCGTTTTGCTCGCGCCGGTTTATTACTCGGCGGAAACGCTGCCGCTCGCATTGCGCTGGCTCGGCTACGCTTTGCCGACGACTTACATTGCCGACGCGATCAATAAAATTTTGGCGGGAAATCCGTTCATCGGCGGCGAAATCGCGGTGCTGATTATGATGGCAGCGATCACACTTGCAGGCGGATTTCGGGCGATGAATTGGAGGGAAGAATGAGCAAAAAGCCGCGAATTTTGATTCTGACTCTTTCGTTCGGCGCAGGACACGTTTCCGCCGCGCAGAGCATCGTCGGCGAATTCCGAAAGCAAATTCCCGAAGCCGATCTGCGGCTGACGGACGCGCTCGAAAACTGTTCTTTGCCATTCAAAGCGTTTTACGTTTGGACATACTGGGCGATGATTCGTTACGCGCCGCGTGTCTGGGAAAGGTTTTTCAATTCACGAATCGAACGCCGTGACGAACAAACCGCGCCCGTTTGGATTTGGAAAAAAGGCTGTCGAAAAGTCTTTGAAGAAATCCGCAGATTTCAACCGGATTTGATCGTCGCGGCGGAAGTCGGCGCGTCTGAAATCGCCGTTATCGCACGGCGCGAAAATTTGACGAACGCCGCAGTCGTTAACGTCATCACCGATTATGAAGCCGAACCGATTTGGGTCAAACCGGAAATTTCCGCCTACGCCGTCGCCGCCGGAACGGTCAAAAAACAGTTGCAGAATTGGGGCGCAAATGCAGAAAAAATAGAAGTCTGCGGCATTCCTTTGGATGAAAGTTTCGCCCGAAAATACGACGGCGACGAAACCCGAAAGCGGTTCAATCTGGACGCGCGACCGATTGTTTTGCTGATGGGCGGCGGAATGGGACCGACGCGAATGGATGAAGTCGCGGCGCGGCTTTTGGAAAGGAGCGCAAATCTAAACATCGTCGCGCTGCCGGGCAAGGATAAAACGGCGGAAATAAAATTAAATAGACTTTCAAATTCCGCGACCACGACTTTGCAGGTTATCGGTTGGACGAGTTCAATCGCGCCGCTGATGCAAGCGGCGCAGATTTTGGCGACCAAACCCGGCGGCGTAACTTTATCGGAAGCCGCCGCCTGCGGTCTGCCGCTCGTGCTGTTCGACGCGATTCCGGGACCGGAAAATGCCAACGCCGCGCATTTTGTCAAAGCGGGTGCGGCAATCTTGACGAAAGGCTCAAAGCACACGGCTGACGAGATTTTAAGCCTTTTGCGCGATGACGAAAAGTTGCGAAAGATGTCTGCCGATTGCCGCAAATTAGCGCAGCCGTTCGCCGCTCAAAAAATCGTCGAATTGGCACGACGGAAAATAGATTTAACGAATGTTGCCGAAAAACCGTCGCTTGCGTCAAAAAAACTATCGGTTTCAAGGCGGGCTTTCGCGGTTTTAAGAAAACTGAAAAGGCAGGAAAATTTGTCTGCTTATTTCGCCGATTCAAAGCGAAAAAAATCCGTTGAAAAATTAGAGCAAACCTTACCGGAGGTGAAAATCGGATGACTTTTGCCGCCGCTAAAATTGCTGAAATTTCTGCTGTTTCAGTTAAAACAAAACCTGTGCGTCCGATTCTGATTTTGACGATTAACAACGGCGCGGCGCACACCATTGCCGCCGAAGCGATTGCGGCGGCGTGGCGGAAAACAAACCGTGAAATTCCGGTGCGGATCATTGAAGTTTCTGAATTTATGTCGTTGCCGGCACGCTTTACGCACGTTTCGGCTTATCTGTGGCTTATCAAAAACGCGCCGAAT
>JAYVGL010000212.1:0-2779 GCA_043772175.1 Pyrinomonadaceae bacterium
GTCGAAAAATTCTGGCGCGATTCCAAAATCGGCGCGATCTACGAAGGCACGACCAATATGCAGTTGGCGACGATTGCCAAATTGATTATGAGCGGAAAATAAAAGCAAAATAACTATCACTCTGAATGCGAAGATTGTTGCAATGTCTTCGCATTTTTTTGTGCTAAAATTCTGCTATGGAAACTTTAACCGTTACAGTTTTAGAACCGAAAGCGCGAAAGCTGCTTGATGATTTAGCGAGTCTAAATTTAATCAAAGTTCAGGAAACCGAAGAGTCGAAGCGAAAGCCGCGCAAATTCGGCAGTATGAAAGGTTTGGTCGTCAGAAAAGCCGGGAGCGCGGAAGGTAAATATGGACTTGCGCCCGATTTTGACGAGCCGCTCGAAGATTTTAAGGATTATATGTGATGCAATATCTTATTGACCCTCACGTTTTCCTCTGGTTTGTTGGCAATGCTAAAGAACTCAGCAAAACCGCCAAAAACTTGATCGAAGACGAAAAAAATGAAATCTTCATCAGCATCGCCAGTCTTTGGGAAATCTCGATCAAAACCGCCCTCGGAAAACTCACAATCAAGGGAAATTACGAATCTGTGATTGATGATGTAACCGATAATTCAATCCAAATTCTGCCGGTAAACTTCGCGCACACCGTCGAGCAAAACCGCTTGCCGTTTCATCACCGCGACCCGTTTGACCGTATTATAGTTTCACAGGCGATGGTCGAAAATATGAACTTTATCAGTGCCGATGCGATTTTCGATGACTATTTGAAAGGTTTTCCGGTTAAAAGAATTTGGTGATTTCCGCTAAAAATTATGCAAAACAGAATCGAAGTTTTCAAACAAATGCTGGCGGCGGACGCTGACAACACGATGGTTTTGTTCGGTCTGGCGAACGAGTATCAGAAAATCGGCGATTGGGAAAAGACGATTGCGACGCTCGAAGAATATCTTTCAAAAGCCGACGACGAAGGCAACGCTTACGGAATGCTGGCGAAGGCTTACGAGCAAACCGGAATGCGCGAAAAAGCCAAAGCGACGTATCAAAAAGGCGCGGAAGTTTCGATGGCGCACGGACATCCGACGATGGCGAACGATTATCGAATGACGCTCGATTTGGATTACGCTGACTAACATACTAAAATGTGTGTTTGCCCGAAGTCGGAAATTTCAGTTATGAACGAGATTATCTTTTTAGTGGAAAATGAGATCGAAGACGGCTTTGCGGCTCGCGCTTTGGGCGCATCAATTTTTACGGAAGGCGACGATTTGGAAGATTTACGCGCCAACATCCGCGATGCGGTGAACTGCCATTTTGAGACGGACGAAAAACCGAAAGTCATCCGACTTCATTTTGTCAGAGAAGAAGTTTTCGCCGTATGACATTGCCGAGAAACATTTCGGGCGCGGATTTAGCAAAGGCTTTGCGCGTTTTGGGTTACGAAGTTTCGCGGCAAACCGGAAGTCACATTCGACTTACAACCGATGAAAACGGCACTCATCACTCACTATACCAAATCACAGTCCTTTAAGAATCGGCACTTTTGCCGCAATTTTGGACGACATCGCCGAACATTTCAAGATAAGTCGTCAGGAACTTTTATCAAAAGTCAGTTTATAAAAAGTATTTATCAGGAGAGTTTTAAAAGTGGCAACAGCAACCAAAAAAGCCGGAACGATTGCGGCGAAGAATAATAAAAAAAGCGTCAATAAAAAAACGCCGGTCAAAAAACGGGAAACCGTGAAAGCGGCAGCCGCCAAAACGCCGACTAAAATCGTCGAAAAGCCGCAGCGCACCGAAGCCGACGGTTTTGAAGCAAAAGAAACCGTTATCAAAACCGCCGAAACCGTCGCGCAGACAGCGAAAAAGGCAACCAAAACTTCTGCGAAATCGTTAAAGGCGACCAACGGCGCGGGCAAAAAAGCGGCGAAAGATTATAGCGGTCTGAGCGCAGAAACGCTGGTCAAAATGTATCGCACGATGTATCAGTCGCGGCGTGTTGACGACAAGGAAATTCAACTCAAAGGGCAGAACAAAATCTTTTTTCAAATCTCCGGCGCGGGACACGAAGCGGTTTTAGTGGCGGCGGCGCAGGCTTTGAAACCGGCGTATGATTGGTTTTTCCCGTATTATCGTGACCGCGCTCTGATGCTCGGTTTGGGAATGACTCCGCAGGAAATGCTTTTTTCGGCGGTCGGCGCGGAAGCCGATCCGAATTCGCACGGGCGGCAGATGCCCTCGCATTGGGGACACAAAGATTTGAACGTGCCGTCGCAATCAAGCTGCACCGGAACGCAGGCACTCCACGCCGTCGGCGCGGCGGAAGCGTCATATCGCGCATCTTTGCTAACCGAATTACAGGACAAAATCACGGGTTTCAAAGGCGATGAAGTCGTCTATATGTCAATCGGCGACGGCACGACTTCGGAAGGCGAAGTTTGGGAGGCGTTGAATACGGCTTGCAATTTGAAATTGCCGGTGATTTTCGTCGTCGAAGACAACGGCTACGCCATTTCTACGCCGGTCGAAGTCGGCACGGCGGGTGGCGATATTTCAAAACTCGTTTCGGGATTTCCGAATATGCTGATTCAAAAATGCGACGGGACGAATCCGATTGAGAGTTACGAAACATTCGTTCGGGCGGTTAAATTTTGCCGGGAAAGAAAAGGCGCGGCGTTCGTTCACGCCAAAGTTACGCGCCCGTATTCGCATTCGCTTTCGGATGACGAAAAACTTTATCGCCCGGCGGAAGAACTCGAAAAAGACGCGGCGATTGA
>JAYVGL010000213.1:0-8365 GCA_043772175.1 Pyrinomonadaceae bacterium
CTGCCAATCAACAGAAAAACGAATCCAACATTGAAAAACTTCGCCGACCAATTATTTTCTCGCTTTGTAAAACGCATTGCTTTCCTCCAACAATCTTTCCAACTCTGACAACACGCCGACGATTTTTACTTTCTGATTCGGGTCTGCCGTGATTCTGCCGTCGCGCCGAAAATCTTTGATGTATTTTTCAATCACCGCTGGTGGCGGCGGAACCGTGTGAAGATTATCCGCCGCAATCTGATTTTCCAGTTCTCTTTTTTTCTTCAAATAGTTAGCGACCACATTCATTCGCATATTGGCTTTATTATATCTTTGTCCCTCTAAAAACAAATAAAGAACCGCGCCGTAAGCGTCCGCCGGTATATTAGCGTTTCAGTAAGGATTGTAATTGTTGGGAACTAGATTCGGTTCAACTCTCGGTCTTTGTTGACCGGCTCTTTGCTTGTTGACTTTCCATCCTTCCTTATCAAAAGTGTCGTTCGGGCTTTGAAAATAGTCGCTCTGATGATGGTCAGCCGGAAGCGTAAAACTTTGATCTTGACCAACCAAATCCGTCTTATTCCATTGATCAACTTGCTCATCCTGTCTTTGTTTTTCAATTTGCAGCATATTTTCAGATGGATAAGGTGCGCGAACAGAATTTTGGTTCGAGTTCGCTATCGAAATAAAATCTCCGACTTTCAAAGAAGCGCGTTCGTTGTCGGATATACTCAAAAATCTCTCGATCCAACGCCGGTTTCTAGCTTCGTAGTTGGCGTTAATGCCGTCATACAAACTGCTCGCCCAGTAATTTATTCGAGCCGCTTCCAAACGGCTGAGCGTCGAGAGAGATTTATTTGTGGAATTACCGTAAAGATTGGTATTGGCGGTTTTGACGGCATCGGCAATCGCGCTTTGGTTGACGGCGGCGGAACTGAAAGCCGGAGTTTCGCTTTTAGCCGAAGTCGTCGCGGCAATCGCCAGCATTAAAAACGGATTGTTTTTATAACCCGATTCATTAGTCAAAAATCTGAGTGCTTTGTAAATCTCGGCGCGTGATGATGGAGAGCCGGTGATGATGACCATCAAATTGTCGAGCGCGGCAATTCGTTTTTCGCCTGTCGCCGAAAGAATGTTTTCTAAATCTTGTGTAGCGGATTGCCTCGTTTCGTCATCGGATATAGACATTCCGACTTTGAAAGCCTCAAACGATGCCCGCTGGTCACGAATGCCGCTCAAATCGTCAATCAGTTTTTGCGGCATCACGACCTGCACCGTGCGGTCAATGTTGAACGCCCAGGATTTCACTTCCGCGCCCGTCGCCCATTTGCCGGGATGTCTTTTGTCGCTGATGAAAAAATACCCCGGCTTTTGTTCGTCGAGTGCTTTAGTATCCGCTTCGTTATAGCCGAAAAAATCCGTCAAAATATTGTCTCGAATCTCTTTGGAACTTTTGTCATTGATCGGATACGATACCCGAACATTGTAAACCGGCTCGTTGATGCCCGTTCGTTGATGATGTTTTGAAGAACCCTGAGACCAGCCATATAAAGTTTCCCCTCAAACCGATGTGGTAATTAAGTTATAGCAGATTTGAAACGACGCGGACAGTAATTTTTTGTTTGGCAATGTTTGCCGAAACGACTGGCACCGAACTTTTTATCGTATTTTTTGTAATACCCAAATAAAAAGGAAAATGGCGATTAGATGCCGCCATTTTCCCTTTCCCAGTTTTCGATCTCTTACTCTTCCTCATCGTGTGCGCGAACGCGACCAGCGGCGACGGCTTCGTCAATCACTTTTTGCGAGAGATTTCCGGGCAAAGGGTCGTAATGCGAAAACTGCATATGATACGAGCCGCGAGCCTGCGTCACGGAATTTAGTTTCGATTGGTAATCGAGCATTTCTGACAGCGGAACCTGCGCTTTGATAATCTGCTGTTTGCCGCGCATATCCATTCCCGAAACGCGCCCGCGCCGCGAATTCAAATCGCCCATAATGTCGCCGGAAACTTCCAAAGGCGTGAAAACTTCGACATCCATAATCGGTTCGAGCAAAGTCGGTTTGGCTTTTTCCATCGCCGCCCGAAACGCTTTTCTGCCCGCCGCCCGGAACGAATGTTCGTCCGAATCAACCGTGTGATAACTGCCGTCAATCAATGTAACTTTAAAATCCACCAGTGGATAACCGGCGATTGCGCCCGACTGCGCCGCCTCAGTGATGCCGCGTTCGATGGCGGGGCGAAAATTTTGCGGAATCGAGCCGCCGAAGATTTTATCAACCCATTCAAAGCCTTTTCCGCGCGACAGCGGTTCAAAAACGCATTTGCAGTCGCCGAATTGTCCGCGTCCGCCGGATTGTTTTTTGTGTCGTCCCTGAACTTCGACCGATTGCAAAATCGTTTCCTTATACGGAACTTTCGGCGGATGCAGCGCGACTTCGACGTGATAGCGATTTTTCAATTTATCAACCACGGTTTCGATGTGCAATTGTCCCGAACCCGACAGAATGAATTCTTTAGTCTGCGCGTCGCGGTCGAAATGAAGGCTTGGGTCTTCCTCTAAAATTTTGTGCAGTGCGGTCGAAATTTTGTCTTCGTCGGCGCGTGATTTCGGCTCGATGGCGAATGAAATCGCCGCTTCCGGGTATTCGACTTTCGGGAAAACGATTGAATTTGCTTTATCGCAGAGCGTGTCGCCGGTTTGCGTGTCTTTTAATTTGACGACTGCGATGATGTCGCCGGTTTGGGCTTCACTGACTTTTTCGAGGTTTTTGCCCTGCAAAGTGTGCAGTGCGCCCAGGCGTTCGACGAATTCGCGGCTTGAATTGAGAACGGCGGCATCGCTTGAGATTTTGCCGGAAACGATTTTCATCACGTTGATGCGACCGGCGAACGGATCGGCAATCGTGCGGAAAACGTAGGCGGAAAAAGGTTCGTCGTTGCTGTATTTGCGCGTCGGTCGGTCGAACAAACTGCCGACGACGACATTGCCGAATTCGGCTTCGTGCGCCGCCGGATTCGGCGCGAATTCGACGATGTGATCGAGTAAAATCGAAAGTCCGACGAGCGTCTCGCTGGAGACCGCGTAAACCGGACAAAGTTTGCTGCTTGCAATCGCCTTCGCCAAATTCGGGTAAATATCTTCTTCGTCTAAAGTTCCGTTTTCAAAATACTTCTCCATCAAGGCATCGTCCGATTCGGCGACGATTTCGATTAATCTTTCCCGCGTCGAATCGAAAACTTCGCGTCCCGTTTCAGGCATCGGAATTTCTTTGGCTTTGCCGTTTTTGTCAAATTCGTAAGCCTTCTGATGCACGACATCAACCACGCCGCGAAAATTCGTCTCCTGACCAATCGGTAAGGTAAACGGCACGATTGACCGCGCAAATGAACTCGCCGCCGTGTCGAGCGCGTGTCCGAAATCGCTGCGTTCCTTATCCAATTTGTTGATAATCATAAAGCGCGGCAAAAGGAATTCGTTGGCATACTGCCACGTTTTTTCCGTCTGAACTTCGATGCCGTTCACGCCGTCAACCACGACCAGAGCGCAGTCGGCGACGCGCAGAGCAGGTCGGGCGTGCGAGACGAACGCGGCATATCCCGGCGTGTCAATCAGATTGATTTTCGTGTCTTGATATTCGAGATTGGCGAAATTGTTGTTCAGGGAAACTTTTCTTTCAATAGAATCTTCGTCGTGGTCGGTGACGGTCGTCCCGTCCGAAACTTTTCCCCAGCGCGTGGTCGCGCCCGCGATGTGCAAAAGCGATGCAACGAGTTGGGTTTTACCCGCGTCGCCGTGTCCGATGACCGCCAGATTGCGGATGTTTTCTGTGTTGAATGCTTTCATCTTCGGCAAAATCTCCTTTTAAGTTGAATTCCAGATTCCAGACTCCGAATTCCAGATTAAAATTTGGAATTTGGAATCTGGAATTTGTAATGCCGGTGCTGGTTAGAGTTAAATTTATATTACAAGCCGGGAGATAGCAAGAAAAATGCAGGATCACCGTATAAACGGGCGGAAAATCGTTTACAAAAAACCGGTCGAGGTTTACGATACGTCGTGATTCAAAAAAAATTAATTTACTGCCGGCGGCGGCTGAAGATAAAAATTCAACAACCGCGCTGCATCTTCCAAGGAGTTTAATAATGAAGACATTCCTACTTTATGTCGAACGAGCGATGTTGCTTTCGTTCGCTTTTTTGTTTTTGACAATCTCTTTTTTGCCGATTGCGGCGGCGGGCGAAGTTGACCCGACATTTAACGCCGCCGTGCAGTCCACAACAACCGGATCGGTGCAAGTTATCGTTGCGCTGCCGGACGGAAAATTGCTCGTCGGCGGAAATTTTACGGTTGCCTGAAATTCGGCTCGCAGCACTGTCGCCCGTTTCAACGCCGACGGCACGATTGATCCGACTTTTATCCCGCCGGATTTTTACAAAGATCAACCGGGTCTGGCTCCGCCGTCGAGATATGCCAACATCTCTGCCATTGCCGTTCAGCCGGACGGCAAAATACTCGTCGGCGGAAACTTTACGCGCGTCGGCAGCCGAGCGCAGGTAAGTTTAGCTCGCCTAAACGCCGACGGTTCGCTTGATACTTCTCTCAATTTAAATTTTGTGTATAGTTCCGGCAACGAAGATGCCTTTCCTAAAATCTATAAAATCAAAGTCCAGCCGGACGGAAAAATTCTGGTCGGTGGATTTTACGGGATTGATCAAGGCGCACTCACCCGTAACAATTTTACGCGATTGAACAGTGACGGGACATTCGACACGACTTTCGCCAATATCAATCCGCTTGGCGAAGTGCGGGCAGTCGCCGTTCAGCTGGACGGCAAAATAATCTATGCCGCCAACGCCGGAGTCAATTCCCTTCTGCGCCGGACGACTGCCGACGGAATCACGGATAATGCTTTTCTCGATTCGAGTTTGGCATTTGTCAACGCCATCACATTACAGCCGGACGGCAAAATACTGGTCGGCGGAAACTTTGCGGTCAACGGAAATTCGCAGAGAAATATCACGCGCCTGAATGCCAACGGAGCGATTGACCCGAACTTCAATGTCGGAGGAAGCGGAGCCGACAGCATTGTCAATGATGTCGCGGTGCTGTCCGACGGTAAAATCGTAATCGGCGGCAACTTCCAATTTTACAACAATTTAGTGCGGTATAGAAGTGCGCGGCTCAATGCCGATGGCACACCGGACGCGAGTTTCAACTACAATTTGGGAGCCGGAATTTTAATTTACGTCGTTGCCGCAACGAGCGACGGCGGATTTTTGCTCGGCGGAATAGGCGACGCGACGGCGGGACAACCGTGGGATAAACTGACCAAGTTTAACGCCAGCGGTTCGGTGGATACAAACTTTCGAGGTGGTGTTTATCAAGTCGGCACGGTTTATCAGGTCGTTACGCAGCCGGACGGAAAAGTTTTGGCGGGCGGTTTGTTTCAGAAAGTCAACGGCACGGCGCGTCAGAACATCGTCCGGCTAAACTCCGGCGGTGATGTTGATGCGACGTTTGCCGGTAATGTAACGGGTCGAATTGCCACCGTCGTCCTGCAGCCGGACGGCAAAATTCTGATCGGCGGCGAAATTACGCAGGTTAATGGAATATCGAAGTTGAGCGTCGCCCGACTCAATGCCGACGGAACTCTGGATACAAGTTTTTCGACGGCACTTCAAAACGCCTCGATCATCGAAAAAATGCTGGTGCTGGCTAACGGAAAAATAATTATCGTCGGGTATTTCCGACTGAGCGGGTATAACTTTATCCTCAACGTCGCCCGTTTGAACGCCGACGGTTCGACCGATACCACTTTTTCACAGATGTCGGTTAACACTGTCGGCTTCGCCAGAACGATCCGGGTTCAAACGGACGGAAAAATTGTCGTGGGCGGCGGCTTCACGCAGATTGCCGGTGCTAACCGAGCCAGAATTGCCCGTCTGAACATTGACGGGACGATTGACGACACCTTCAATCCACCGGGCGGGGCAGACGCGGACGTTTACGATTTAGTCGTTCAGGCGGACGGAAAAATCGTCATCGGCGGCGAATTTCTCAGCGTTAACAACGTGGCGGCGAAATATCGTCTGGCACGGCTCCAGTCAAATGGAACTTTGGACGCGAGTTTTAATCCGTCGTTTAATGCTCCCGTGTATGCCGTCGAACAACAAGCCGACGGCAAAATTTTAGTCGGCGGCAGATTTACGCCGTTCAGCGGCGGCATCGAAAGAACGCGCGTTGCCCGTTTGCAAGCTGACGGAACGGTCGAGCCGGAAGTTTACCCGCGTTCGGTCGAAGCGTTGCCCGTTTGCAAGCTGACGGAACGCTTGACCCGTCGTTCGGCGGAACGGGCGCAACCGATACGGTTCGCAGTATTTTCTTGCAAGCCGACGGCAAAATTGTGATCGGCGGCGAGTTCACTCAAGTCAACGGCGTTTCGAGAGTCGGTTTGGCGCGCCTCTCAAACGAAAACGCGGTGGCGCGAACTCAATTTGATTACGACGGCGACGGACGCGCCGATGTTTCGGTTTTCCGACCGTCAAGCGGCGTTTGGTATACGTCCACGAATCCGGCGGTCAATTACGGGGCAATTCAGTTCGGGCAGAGCGGCGATAAACTCGTTCCGGCGGATTACGACGGCGACGGCAGAACCGATGTCGCGGTATTTAGAAACGGGACGTGGTATCTGAATCGTTCGCAGAACGGATTCGTCAGCATCGCTTTCGGGCTGGCGACTGATATTCCGGTTCCCGCCGATTATGACGGCGACGGCAAAGCGGATGTCGCGGTGTTTAGAAACAGGACGTGGTATCTGAACCGCACGACGCAGGGTTTTCTCGGCATCGGCTTCGGAGTCGGCGGCGACTTGCCGACTCCGAATTCCTACGTTCGCTGATTCGTCGGCGAACAATTTTTCAAAGGCTCGCTTTCTTCGGGAAAGCGAGCCTTTTTTCCTGTTAAAGCAAATTGAGTTTTGCGCCCGCGTCTTCACACGGACTTAACGCCAAAGGTTTGCCTTTCAAACAAAGCGGAGTAGAATAATATCGAAATTTCCGAAAGATAAATATGAAACAACATCGCGCGGTTAAAAGCATTTTAGCTGTCTTTCTGGTTTGGACTTTTTTGGTTAACGGTCCGCCGGGCGGGGCGCAGGATTTGCCGCCGACCGAAGATTTGTCTTTGGGCGCGGGCGTTTTCGTTTTTCGCGGCGGCGCGAATAAAGCCTCGCAAAAGAAATTCGTAGCCCGCAATGCCGCCAAAGCCAAACGCACGAAAACCGAGCGCGTCGTCACGGCGCAGAAAATTCGCAAGCAGTATGAAACGCTGGCGAAAGTGATGACCGGCCGCAGCCGCGTCAAGCCGGTCGCGCCGAAAGACGTTCCGACCGCGCAGACGACCAAGAAGAATCCGAAAGAACTTTCGGTTATTTTAACGGGCGCGGGACAATACGCTTTCGGCGAAAAAAATTACGACGAGGCGATTGAGTATTACACCCAGGCGATTGAACTCGACGCGGCTAGCCAGAACGCCAAACTCGGCATCAGCGATGCTTTGACCGCCAGAGGCGACGAGTATCTGGGACGCGAGGAAGCCCGCAATGCCCTGAACTTTTACAACGACGCGATCAGTTACAACGATAAAAATTCGGCGGCGTATGTCGGTTTGGGCGCGGTTTACGAAGCTCTCGAAGACGGCGGCAAAGCCATCGCCAACTACGAAATCGCTTTGCGGCTCGACAAGGAATTAACGGAAATTTTCGCGCCGCTCGGCATTCTTTACTTTCAAAAAGGCGATTCGGCGAAAGCCGATGAGTATCTGACCAAAGCCTATAAGCCCGACAATTCCGACGCGGCTTTGAATTATTATTTCGGCGTTCTGCGCTTCAAACAAAACAAATACGACGCGGCGCAGACGGCTTTGCAGCAGACTTTGAAAACCGATGCAACCCAGGCGGCGGCGCACTATTATCTCGGCGCGGTTTACGACGCGCAGAACAACGACGCGGCGGCGATCACCGAATACGACGAGGCGGCGCGGCTCAATCCGAATTACGCCGAAGCCTTTTTCGGGTTGGGCGCGATTTATTACGGGCAGAAAAAATACGCCGAATCAATGGTCAATTATCAGAAAGTCGTCAAGCTGCAAAACACCAACGGCGAGGCGCACGCCAATCTCGGCGACGTTTACCGTCAGCTGAAAAAGTTCGGCGAAGCCGAAGGCGAATATCGTCTGGCGACGGCGTTCATCAAAGACGATGCCGAACTTTACAGTAAATACGGCTACGTTTTGGGCAAACAGTTAAAATGGAACAACGCGATTACGGAATTAAACAACGCCATCAAATTAAGTTCCGACGCGCTCGATTATACGAATCTCGG
>JAYVGL010000214.1:0-3385 GCA_043772175.1 Pyrinomonadaceae bacterium
ACCAACGACTTCTTCGTCAACCTGCTCGATTTAAGCACGACGTGGCAACCTGCCGCCGAGTCCGAAGACAGGTTTGAAGGTCGTGATCGTATCACCGGCGAAATCAAATGGACGGGCAGCCGAGTTGATCTCGTTTTCGGTTCAAACTCGGAACTTCGAGCAATTGGTGAAGTTTACGGAAGCGACGACGGTCAGGTGAAGTTCGTGCAGGATTTTGTCGCGGCGTGGACTAAGGTAATGAATCTTGACCGCTACGACCTAGTTTGATTTCGGGACAGACCGCAACGAATTCAGCACAAAAAATTTCAGAACGCTGAGAAAGTAAAAAGGGTCTTTCGTTTGAAACGAAAGACTCTTTTTTACGCGGCGGTTGGGTTATTTCAATAAACCGACGCTTCATTACTGCAAACTCTTTCCTCACCGCTCAAACGCAACTCGCCTTTAATCTTACTTCGATAAAAAGAAAATGTCTTTAAATTCTGCCACGAATTAATCGTTTACTGCGGCTGGATTGTCACCAATTACAGCGGCAATTCGTTCAACGGTTACAATGGATAGTTGACCGATACGGATAATTTGGGTGTGCTGGTCGGCAACAGCGGTGCAGCTAATTTTTTTCGATTTCGGCACGGAGTTTTGTGAGTATCAAGCGAATGATCGAATTTATCCTGCCGCAAATTCACCGGCTCTGATGAATGCGTGGCGCGTGATTTTCTTTCGATTCTGGCAGCCGGTGATTTTTAATGGAGTGCAGTTGGGACAGAATCGAAACACGACCAACCGCAAATGGAACGACAGCGTCGCCCTGCTCGCGCTGTATTCGAGAAACTTTCTGGAATCTGAAATCAGAAAGCATTCAAAAACCATCGCCGACAATTTCGCTTTATCGTTAGCAGACGTTTATCTGAGGTGGTTTAATTAACAGGAAACAAAACTCTCTGTAAAATGAGAGGATGAAAAATACGACGATGAATTCAAACAAAATGCCGTCAAAAAGATTCTCGCCGGAGTTTGAAAAAAGTTGAAAATCAAACAACGGAGCGAGAGTTTTGTTTCCTGAAAAACTTGACCGTCTCAATCAGCATCGTCTTATTCGTTTCCATAAAATTATTGCTGTGTTCGGACGACCTCAACCGTGCAGTGCGCCCGCGAGCGACCCGGACGGAACAATGCGCTTCGGTCAAAATCTTCTGCGAGATGCTGCCGAAAAAAAACCGTCCGACGGCGGAACTTCCCTACGAACCGGCGACGATCAAATCCGGTTTGAATTTGTCGGCTTTGTTCAGAATTTCCCACGCGGGCGAACCGGAAACGGCTTCCGCCGAAACCATCCAGCCGGGAAACATCTGCCGCAGACGGGTCGCGGCGTGATTCGCTAAGGTCGCAAATTCGGCAATCGTTGCTTTGCTTTTCTTGTCGTGTTTGCGGTTTATTTCATTCAGATAATCGGAATCGGGATTTTCCGCTTCCCATTGCTGCCGGAGATTTTCGGGCGGCAGCCAGACTTCGGCGACCGACATTACCGCAAACTCGCCCGCTTCCGGCAGTCAGGCACGCACCAAATCATCGAGAGCCGCTTCCGCGCAGTTTGAACCGTCGTAAGCGATTAGTATTTTCATAGATTTTTTCTCCGCCAGCGTTTTGTTAAACTTCTTTTCGCGCCTCACGCGCAAGTTGCCGTCACGCACGGGCGATTAATGTTTCGACAGCGTTCGCAATTTTTCACGAACTGCGGCTACCACAATCGGCAAGACTTATGCCGCCGCGAAAAGCTCGGTTTACCGACATTCGGAAAAATATGCCGTGAAAATTTCCGCAGTTTTTGCCGCTCGTGCGCGAATTCTTTCGCGGCTCCGGTACGGTTTTTATTAACCGAACTCCAAAATTTACAACAAGCAATAGTAAAAAAGACTTCCGGCAGCGAAGATCGTTCGGTATATCGCTTACGGTTATTAAGCGATAACAAAAGATTGATGATAAAAAATCAGAGTTTGATAAATATGCAGATAAAGCAGAATTTATTGCCGCCTTTGATTGAGGTGTTGTCCGTCATTATGATAAACGCTCAGGACGAGCCGATTCACGTGAAGATTAACCGGAAAGCCGTTTGAAAGACTCGAAAATTTATTTTCGATAAATCATTGCCCCGTAAAATCCCAAATCGGGATTGGGCAAATTTAACATTAACTGCGTGAACTCTCGTTTTTACGCTAAATTCCCCCGAAAATCTTTCACGCCGGAGAGTTGAAAAATCCTTCACCAAAACTCGGCAAATTGCTGCTGCGAAAAATTTGGAGCGCGGGCGTGGAAAAGTTCGCAGATTGTTTGGTGATTCTCAGCAGTCTCTCGGCTTGAGCCGGTCAAAGTCGGTTATTCTTAACCTTTCTCTTTTTAGTTGCGGAGAGGAACGCCGTTTGCCGTAAAGACAATTAAGTAACGAAGGGCGAAAGCAATTCGCCGAAATTTTCGGCGGTGAAAATCGAGATTGAATTTTATGAAACCAAAGGCGGCGCATTTGAATCGGGTGGCAATAATCGGCTGCGGTCACGTCGGCGCGACGAGCGCGTATGCGATTTTAACGAACGGCACGGTCGAAGAATTGGTGATCGTTGACGAGGACGGCGAAAAGCTCCGGGGCGAAGTGATGGATTTGCAGCACGCCGTTCCGCTGGCGAGTCCGGTGCGGATTTGGGCGGGCGATTACGAAGACGCGGCAGCCGCCGACATCGTGGTGGTCGCCGCCGGTGTCGGAAGCAAACCGGGCGAAAATCGCCTTGATTTACTCGGCAGAAACGCGGTCGTCATTTGTGGAATCGTCCGAAAACTGAAGCAGTTTAATTTTGACGGAATCATTTTGATGACGACGAATCCGGTTGATATTCTCGCGCAGATCGCCCAGGAGGAAAGCGGTTTGCCGCCGGTTAAAGTCATCGGTTCGGGAACGGTTTTGGACACGGCGCGGCTGCGTTTTCTCCTTGGCGAAGAGTTGGGCATCGAGGCGGGTTCGGTTCACGCTTACGTCATCGGCGAACACGGAGATTCGGAGGTGGCGACGTGGAGCGCGGCTCGTATCGGCGGCGCGCCGCTGGCGGATTTTTGTCAGCCGCATTGTCCCGATTTTCCGAAGATGCTGGAAACCGTCCGGCAAGCCGCGCCGGAAATCGTCAAGCGCAAAGGCTACACTTCGTTCGCCGTCGCTTCGTGCGTGAACCGGATTTGCACGGCGATTCTGCGCGACGAACGAACGATTCTGCCGGTTTCGACGATGACCGGCGGGCAATACGGAATTGACGGAGTTTATCTGAGTTTGCCGTGCGTCGTCGGGCGCGGCGGCGTGGAAAAGGTTGTCGAACTTCCGCTCGACGACGCTGAACTGAAAGGCTTG
>JAYVGL010000215.1:0-13027 GCA_043772175.1 Pyrinomonadaceae bacterium
CGAGAATCGCGGCGGCGGCAACGGTCAAAATTCCGCCGATAATTTTCACCGGAACGTCGCGTGAAACAATCAGTTCGTTGATGCCGTAACCGGCGATAAGGCACATCGGCAAGGTGAAGCTAACGGCGAGCCACGGCGTTTTATACGGAATCAGCGTGTAGGCGGCGAGCAGTCCGAACGCCCAAAAACCTGTAAAAATGGCAAACCGATGCCGCGCTTTTAAAAGCGCGATTAAAGTGCCGAGTGCCGACAAAATCAAAATCGGCGACTCGATTTTCCAGAGCCATTTCAGATACGCCCAATTGCCGTTTTGCGTGTGGTCTTTACTGCCCGTTTTCGTCCAGATGGCGTAAGCCTCGAACGCTCTGCCGATGCCTTCCGGGTAAGTGAAAAACGACGAAAAAAACAGAATTCCGACGTAGGCGAAAACGCAGACGCAGGCAATGACGATCAACGAAATATCGCTCGAATCGCCTAATCTTTCACGAAAAACCGTCCACGTCAGAGCGACGGGTTCGCGGTCGTTTGCCGGCGGTTCGCCGATTACTGCACGGTAAATTTTGCGCCAAATCCACACCGAAGCGACCGCCATCAGCATCGTGCCGATGGTGATAAAAGCCGTTTCCTTCGTAGCGAAAAGCAGCACGACGGAAGCGGAGGCGAGCAATATATAGATCGGTGCGCCGTTGTTCCACGCCAGAATCATCCGCATTATCAGGAAAACCAGAACCGCTTCGACGGCGAACAGACCGAGCCGCAACGCCCAAATGAAAGATTCGTTACCTTTGCCGATGGTTCCCGCTAAATTAAGCGCGGTCGGCAAAAAACAGACGAGCAGAAGCAGCGTCATCGCCGCAATCGCCCAAACGCCCGCTTTGCGCTTTTCGATAAAATATAAAACGCCGAGAACGATGCCGAAACTGAAAAAGACGAACAGAATTTCGTGAATAAAATAGCGCGAAATATAAACCATTCCAGGCGACAGCGCGATAAATAAGCCTGCCGCCAAACTGCCGATTTTGCCGATGTAGTCTTTCAGAAAAAACGCCAGCACGACCGTCAACACGCCGAAAATCGCCACGCTGCCGCGAATGCTGTATGTATTTAAGCCGAACATTTTCGCGGCGGCGAGCGCGAAATAATACAAATCGGGACCGTGATAATTTGCCGGGTCGTATTTATAAACGCCTTCGCGGAAAAGCGTCGTCAGAAAAAACGAGTTTACGCCTTCGTCGTGATGCAGCGGTTTTAATTCCAATTGCCAGAAACGCCAGAACGCGGCAATCGCGGTAACGGCGAGACAGCCGATCAGCCAAATAAAATCGGTATTTTTCGGTTTCGGGTCTTCGGTTGTTTCTACTATTTCTACTTTGTGCGTTTTCATCTCAGTTTAATTTAACAGGATGGACAGGATTTACAGGATTATATTTTTATGCCGAAGTTTTGTCCTGTGAATCCTGCCCGTCCCGTTAATTTTCTTCGCTTTCGATTTCTAGTTCGACACTTTATAAATTCGATGTTGTCCGCTTTCCGCGACGACGGAAAATTTGCTGAAAAACGCTTCGTTGACGGTTAAATTCGATCTCTCTTCCGGGCTGACGATGACGTATTCGATGTTGTATTTTTTCAGAAGTATCTCCGCCGTCGCATCGCCGGCATAGATTTTTTTGACATCATTTTCCCGTTCGTAGTAATCAATTCCATAGGACGAGAGATGCCCGCTGTAACGCATCAAGGAACGTCTGCCCGACAAAACGACTGCCGAATTGTAAGTCGGCGCATTCAAAAACAATGCCTTCGGCGCGGTTTTAAGTTTGATTTGCTCGCTAATCGCTACCGAATCCTTACTGAAGACGTTGTAATTAACCTGCCCCGAAATCGTTCGCCAGATGTCTAACGCGCCCGAAAAAGTCAGCATAATCAAACAGCCGGCGGCGACGATTTTCAAGATTTTATCTCGCTTCCAAAGTTCCGCCAAAACCAGCGCGGCAAACGGAATCGAACCGACGAACCAGTGAGCCAAAACCTTGATATTGTCCCATTCCCAGGGCGCGAGTTTGATGAGATTGGCGATCAGGAAGCAGAACGAAAACGGCAGATAGAAATATAAATGGTAAATGGTAAACGGTGAATGGTGAATATCTTTGTCTTTCGATTTTTTGGTGAGCGTTTCCAGCTCGTTCTTATCATTATCTTCTTGTCGCTTGACGGCGTTAAAGATTATCCAGAGTCCGAAAGTCAAAAGCGGAACGAACGCGCCGGTGTTTTTCAGCCAGAACCAGAAAAAATTCAAACCGCGTTTGTCCCAACCGAAATTCCACGCGACGAATTCCGTCAGACGGGTTGCGCTGCCTGCCATCGCCCACAACAGTTCGGGAACGGCGATGAGCGAAACGCCGATGCCGAACGCCAGCCATTCGCGCCGTTTATCCATTCTGAAAACGAACAAAAACGCGCTCACGATAAACAAAACCGCCAAGCTGTGAACGTGAATGAGCGGCAGAAATCCGGCGAGCAAACCGATGGCGAAAATGGAAAATGGAAAATGGAAAGCAGAAGACGGCTTTTCGTTTTGCTGATTTTCTCGGCGTTCTTCGACGTTCTCGGCGGCAAAAACTTTCCACAATTTCTGCAAAACGATAATCGTCAAAGGCATTCCGAGCAACAGACTGCGCTGCGTCATAAAAAGCGTCGTCAGCGAGTTTCCCCATCGGAAATTATCGCCGATTGTGTAATCCTGCGGCAGTTTCCATAAAAGTTCCGAAAGCGTTTGTGCGCCCTGCCAGTAATCTTTCAAAAACCATATAAAACCGAGTCCGCCGCTGAAAAACAACAGCACGGGCGCGATTTTTCCCGCCAGCCGGCTGCCGGTTAATTTGAAGGTAAATCTTTCTAAAATAACGAGCAGGGAGAACGTCAGAACCACATTCTGCACGAGCATCGCGTCGCGCACTTTTGCGCCGAAAGTCACGAACGCCGCCGTTAGCAAATCCGCCATAAACGGATAAGAAAATTTGGCGAAAGCGTAGGACGGATTTTCCGGCGGAAAATTATTGCCTTCGGTGAACGAAAAAATCGCGCCCAGATGAAACGGCAAATCGCCCAGATTCTGCGACGCGCCGGTGAAAATTCCCTGCGCGGATTCATACATCGCCCGGTCGAAAAACAGCCAGAACAATCCGAAAAAAAGCGCATAATAAGCGAACCGCGACGCTTTTTTGAAGTCCGCGCCTTCGAGATTCTTTTTCGCCTGTTTCCAGTCTTTTTCAAACGCCGTCCGGTTTGTTTTTTGCGAAAATATCAATAACGGCGAGAGCGTTATCAAAAATGACAGTGCAATCGTCGGCATCGTAAAGTCGAAGAAACACGCGAACACGAAGCAAATCAACCCGAAAACCGCCGAACCGCCGACGCTGCCCGCCGCAATTCGCCACAAAAGCGGCTCGTCATCGGAAAAAAGATATGTCAATCCGAAACCGCCGAGCGTCAGCAAAGAAATTAGAACCAACGATAAAAACATATTTTCCAGATTTTTAGCGATACGCGAACTTCCATATAAATTACATCAATTTCCCGCGCAGACAAAATTTTCGACGATTCTTCGTTTGCGCCGCCAACTTTTTGAACAAAACCATTTCGATAAGTTATACTTTTCCGAGCAAGCACCAAATCTGTAAATACTTTCGAGGATTCAAATGAAAAGAATAATTTTCCCGATGTCGTTCTTTATTTTGTCGTTTTGTTTTTTTGCCTCTTTTGCCAAAGCCCAAGAGGATTTGTATTTTACTCTTTCGATGGGTAATCGAACGAACCCGACTCAGTTCAATTTTTCTAAGTCTGATCCTGAAGATACTCTGCGTAGTTCAAACATCAGAGACATTCAAGTTTTCGGTGAAAAGTCGGGCATCGCTTACACGAACGAGACGCTTTTCAGAACCGACGACAACGGCGAGAGCTGGCGCGAAATCGCTCCGGCGAAAAGTCTCGGCGCAAAAATCGGCGCGGTTTTATTTAAAAACGAAAATGTCGGTTTAGCGATTTTAGCAGATGCCGAACGTGCGCGGCTTGAATTTGCCAAAACGAGTGACGGCGGAAATTCCTGGTTGAAAATTCCGATTGAACTGAAAATTGCCGACCTGCAAGAAGCCGATTTAGAAAGCGCATCGCTCGAAATTGATAAAAGCGGCGATTTGATTTTACTTTTTCGCGCTCCGACGAGTTCCAATTTTGTCGGGCAGATTATTTATTCATCTTCAGACGGCGGGCAAAGTTGGGAGTTTTCACAGCGCACAATGGAAATTCGCCACAGTGATGAAGCATCAACCGAGAAAACTTCGGGAAATTGGACTTTGAAAACCGTCGGAAATTGCGAAGGCATAAAAACAGGCTGCGTTCAAGAGTCGAAAATTTTCGCGGAAACAAAAGAAATCACGCCGCCGAAAATCAGAGAACTCGCCCGAATTGAAAAGGAAAAAGCCGTTGCCGAAGCGCGTAATTCGATTTTCTCGCGTCCGCCGAACGGCGCGACGCGCATCAGTTTGAATCGCGGTTTCGACAAATGCACCGCCGCGCCGGTTTCGCAGATGCAGACTTGGTGGGACAATTCGCCGTTTTACGATTCGAATATCTACATTTCCGGCAGAAATCGCGGCTGCACACAGGCACTTCTAACGGCGAGTTGGGTCAATTCGGTGTCGGCGATGGGTTGGGGATTGATCCCGACGATTGTCGGTTATCAGGCTCCGTGTTCGGTCAGCACGACTTCCTCCAAACACAGTTCCGATCCGGCGGCGGCTGAACAACAGGGACGCGGCGAAGCCGATATTGCGATGGCGGACGCGAACAATCTCGGACTAACGCAGGGAACGGTGCTTTACTACGATATGGAACGCTACGACGAGACGGTTTCCACGCCCGGCTGCCGCCTTGCGGTCAACGCTTTTTTGAAGGGCTGGACTGAGCGGCTTCACGAACAAAATTATATTTCCGGCGTTTACGGTTCGCCGTTTAACGCGCAGGCGGACTGGATAAATCTGCCTGGAGCAAGCCGGATGGATGCGGTTTGGCTGGCGCGCTGGAACAATGTGATGTCGGTTTACGGCGTTGCGCCCTTGCCCGATAATTACTGGACGAATCATCAGCGGATTCATCAATGGCTCGGACCGCGTAATGAAACCTGGGGCGGCGTAACTTTTAATATTGACAATAATATCTCCGACGCGCCGGTCGCGGGCGTGAGAATTGCGAAAAACAAACCGGCTGATTTCGACGGCGACGGCAAAACGGACATTTCGGTTTTCCGCGCCGAGACGAACAGTTGGTATTTTTTGAACAGTTCAAACTCGGCTTTTAACGCGATTTCGTTCGGCGGCGGAACGGACGTTCTCGCGCCCGGAGATTACGACGGCGACGGCAAAACCGACCAGGCGGTTTTTCGTTCTTCGGAAGGCGTTTGGTATTTCCGAACCAAAGCCGGATTCGTTAATTCGCGTCCGTTCGGCGCAATCGGCGACATTCCGGTTCCGGCAGATTTTAACGGCGACGGCAAAACCGACATCGCGGTTTTTCGCCCGTCGAACGGAGTTTGGTATATCGCCAACAGCGACAGCCTCGGAACCTACACATTCCTGCAATTCGGGCAAAGCGGCGATAAACCCGTAATCGGCGATTACGACGGCGACGGACGCGCCGACATCGCCGTCTGGCGACCTTCAACCGGCGGCTGGTATGTTTTGCGCTCGTCCGACGGGGTTTTTTCGGGCGTAAATTTCGGCGCATCAACCGACCAACCGGCGCAGGGCGATTTCGACGGCGACAATAAAACCGACTTCGCGGTTTTCCGCAACGGAACGTGGTATTTATTGCAGACGACGAACGGATTTGCGGCAATCGGATTCGGCACGACCGGCGACATTCCGGCGGTCGGCGATTTCGACGGCGACAACAAATCGGACATCGCGGTCTATCGCCCGTCAAACGGCGCGTGGTATATTTTGCAGAGCCAAAACGGATTCACCGGAACCGTATTCGGCAACTCGACCGACAAACCGATTCCGAGCGCGTATCTGCCGCAATAGAAAAAACCGGTTTTCGTTCAGAGTCTAAACTTCAAACCGAAGCGTGGACTCTGGACGAAGGCGAAAACACGCTTAACCGTGAACTCAAAAAGATAGCCGGTCGCTGCTGTCGCCGCTTCAAACCTCGCCGCGAATTTTCACACCTGCCGTGATTTATGCGAAAATATCTCTCGCTTCTGAATAAGCTATGTCTGAAAAATTATCCGAAATCGAAGCCCGCATCATCGGCGCGTTAATCGAAAAACAACTGACCACGCCGGAGTATTATCCTTTGACGCTGAACGCTCTGGTTGCGGCGTGCAATCAAAAAACCAACCGCGAGCCGGTCGTCTCCTACACCGAAGGCGAAGTGCAGAAATCGCTCGACGAATTGCGGGAGAAAAATCTCGCTTACGTTTTTTACGGCAGCACGAGCCGCGTCCCGAAATACAAACATATTCTGGATAAAGTTTGCGAACTCGAATCGTCGGAAATCGCCGTCATCTGCGTAATGATGTTGCGCGGAGCGCAAACTTTAGGCGAACTGCGCGAACGCACCGGCAGACTTTACGAATTTTCCGGCTTGGGCGAAGTCAGCGACACGCTCGATAATTTAATGCGGCGCGACGAGCCGCTCGTCATAAAATTAGACCGCCAGCCCGGACAAAAAGATGTTCGTTACGCGCATCTTTTATCCGGCGAAGTCAGCGCGGCGGCATATACGCCGAAAACGGTTTCCGGCAGCGCGGCGGCGGGAAATGAACGCATCGAAAAACTCGAAGCCGAAGTTGCCGCGCTGCAAAACGAAATTAACGAGCTGCGGCAGACTTTTGAAGATTTCAAAAAACAATTCGAGTAAATAAATCGTTGATCGTGACAAAAGAAAAACACCGCGCTGCGATGTCTTGTAACAAACTAATTTTGGGGGAAACTTCAAGCCGAAACGGAAGTCGGACGATTGAGATTTTGATTCAGACTGTGGGCAATCATCTTTGCGCGAAGTTTGGCATCGTCGGCTGTTTTTCCCGCAAAAAGCGCGTCAACGGTTCGGCTGAAAATTTCCACCCAACGCTGAAAATGCTCCGAAGTCAACGGCGATTTCGTGTGCAGAATTTGATGAACGGCGAGCGAATTGCCGAAATAAACCGCTTTGCCGAACAAAACTTTTTCCCAGAAGTCAACGATCGCCGGCAGATGCGCGACTAAATCCACGCCGTCGAAATGATACCCGATTTCCGAATCATTCGGCGCAATTCGGTAAAACTCCGTGAGCAGCAGTTCCAAATCGGCGCGTGTTTCAATGTCTCGTTTCATTTATTCGGTCGAGGCTTCCTCTTCGCCGTTAAGCGCGGCGTGAACCGTGTGCCAACTCAGACTCGCGCATTTGACCCGCGCCGGAAATTCGCGCACACCGGCGAAAATCTTGAGCTTCCCCAAAGAATTCTCATCCGTTTCCGTGTCCATTTCGCCCATCACCATCTGCCGAAATTCGGTGAACATCACGTCGGCTTCCTCTTTGGTTTTGCCTTTGACCGCCTGCGTCATCATCGAAGCCGAAGCCTTGGAAATCGCGCAGCCCGAACCTTTGAAAGCGACATCTTTGACCTTATCGTCTTCCATCGAAAGATAAACTTTCAACTGATCGCCGCACAACGGATTATGTCCGTCAGCCTGCTTATCGGCGTTCTCGATCTCACGATAATTTCGCGGATTTTTGTTGTGATCTAAAATTACTTCCTGATATAAATCGTTTAATTCTGACATTTTATTTCTTACCCTGCTCTTTCAAATGTTATACGCAATTCTTCGCTGTTTTCTCCGATATTTCCGCGTTATGAACGAAATCTCTCTGTTATAGCCGATATTTCTCCGTTACGAGCAAGTTTTGCCTGTTATGAGCAAGTTTCGCTTGTTATGAGCAAAAAAACATCTGTTATGAGTGATTTGCGCGTGTTATGAGCGATTTTTCTTTGTTGTAAGCGATTCAATGCGTGCTATGAGCGATTTTGCGCTGTTATCCGCAGATTTCGCTCTTCGGACAAGTCCGCGTTCTATAACTTATCGCCGACCGGCGCGGTAAATTGCGCGTCCTCGACATTACCCGTATTCAGGACGTTTTTCGGCTCAAACAACAAAACCTCGACTTCCGCGTCGGCAACCGGACGATGCTCGACACCGCGCGGCACAATCACGAATTCGCCCGGTTTTAATTCAACCGTTCGATCACGAAATTCGAGCCGAAAATTTCCCTTCATCGCCATAAACATCTCGTCTTCGCATTCGTGATAATGCCACGGAAATTCGCCTTGAAATTTAACGAGTTTAACTTCCTGCCCGTTGAGTTCGCCCACCGCTTTCGGTCGCCAATGCTCCGTTATCAAAGCGAATTTTTCGGCTAAATTTATCTTTTCCATTGAATTTCACGCAACGGCATATTCGGTATATTTCCTGAGTTCCGGTTCGTGCCAAGCCAAAACAATATCACTTTTTGGAATGCCTGCCGCTTCCAAATCCGGCGCAATCCCGTCTTCCGTGCCGTCGCGCTGAATCCAGATTTTGCCGCCGATAATATCAACGTGAATGTTGATGCCGTGAACGCGCTCGTTATCATCCCAACCGACCACGAAAAGCAGATAGGTGTTCTTTTCGCGGTTAAAAAGTGTGCGTCGTTCAATTTCGCCGTAAGTATAAGGAATAGCCGCGTATTCGCTCAAAACGGATTCAACAATGTTTCGATACTTTTCTAGCTTATCCATTGCAAAACTTCCTCCTTATTTTTATCAAAGACCACCATTTTCAATCGGTTGATTTCGACAAACGCCAGACCATCGGGATTAACAAATAAATCGTTGTAGATGTCTTTAGCAATTGCTAAAAATAACTCGCGGTCAGGTTCCTTCTTTGTCAGCGCGAAACGATACAAAACAAATTGCCCGACAGCTTTTTCAAGTTCCGACATCTCCGACCGTCCGACGAAACTTTTAACTTAAACCGCAATTTTACGCCCTTCTTTTGCGGCGGTAAAAACCTTTTCCGCCGCAATGTCAACATACGCATCGCGTCTGCCCCAACGCAAATGCAGATTTTCTTTGGTTATCGTCCAACCGTCTTTTTCGAGCGCACGTTTCACCGTGTCGTGATAAATATCTTTCGCGGGCATTTTTGTTATTTTCGATTTTAGATTTGCGATTTTGTCTTGCGGAATCGGGTCGCCGTGCGCGATTAAACTTTCCAGATAAACTTGGATCGCGTCCTGCGCCATCGCGTATGCTTCGTCGAGCGTGTCGCCTTCGGTCACGAGTCCGGGCAAAGCGGGACAAGTTACCAAGTAGCCGCCCGGCTCGTTCGGCTCAAGCAAAATAGTAAAACTGTATTCGCCAATTTGAACTGGAGTTTGTTACATATTTTCTCGCAGAATTTCTTAAATTATTTCTCCTCAGATTTTCTAAAATCTTTGCACTTTCCTATTAGATATTCACCGACTTTTCCTCTGTCGTAATCTGCAACGAAAACAGGTGTGCCGAACTCTTGATTTATTAAATCTCCTATACGTAGAATCTGTGTTTCCCTTTCTGTTTTCATTTCTTCTGGAACAAAAAACGAATACCTTTTCAGTTTGTTTTGATGATAAACTTCTACAACAAATCCGCTTCCATCTAACCAACCTTTATCAGCGTAATTTCCATCTGGGATTTCTAATAAACCTTCTTTTTGTAACGAAAGCCAAAAAATTTCCCACCCATATTTCGGTTGGACTGATTCCTGATATAAACAACCAAATCTTGAGCCATCGCCTAAAAGTCTCGCCGACCATTCCTCATTGATTTTATGTAGAACAAGCGTTTCACCGCCTTCGAGTGCCGTCCAGCGATTTATGCGAACTTCTAAGAATTCATTTTTTTGTTCGATTTTTTGTTCGGCTTGTGAATTACAACCAACACTTAAAATTAACAAAAAACAAGTTAAAAAAACTTTTCGCAATTTCATCAAGCAAAAACCTCAATCACCTTTTGCACCGCGTCTGCCAAAACGTCAACTTCTTCCCGCGTATTGTAAAAAGCGAACGAAGCGCGAGCCGTCGCCGGAACGTCGAAAAATTTCATTATCGGTTGAGCGCAGTGATGTCCGGCGCGAATCGCAATGCCCGATTGGTCGAGAATCGTGCCGATGTCGTGCGGGTGAACATTTTCAATGGTGAACGACAGCACCGACGCTTTTTCCTTTGCCGTGCCGATGATTTTTACACCTTCGATTGCCGAGAGTTTTTCGGTCGCATATTCGAGCAGTTCGTGTTCGTAACGCGCCGCCGCTTCAAAATCAATCGAATTCAGATAATCAATCGCCGCGCCGAGTCCGATGTTGGCGGCAATGGCGGGCGTTCCGGCTTCAAACTTATCGGGAATCGGCGCGTAAGTCGTTTTCTCGAAACTAACGGTGCGAATCATCGAACCGCCCGTTTGATACGGCGGCATTTTGTCCAAAAATTCTTTTTTGCCGTAAAGAACGCCGCTGCCGGTCGGCGCATACATTTTGTGACCGGAAAACGTCATAAAGTCGCAGTCCAAATCCTGCACGTCAACCGGAAAATGCGGAACCGACTGCGCCGCGTCCAAAAATACGGGAACGCCGAACTTGTGCGCCGTCGCAATCATTTCCTTAACCGGATTGATTGTGCCGAGAGCGTTGGAGACGTGAATGATCGAAACGATTTTCGTTTTTTCATTCAGCATATTTTCGTATTCTTCGATGATAAGTTCGCCGCGCTCATTCATCGGAATCACGCGAATCTTCGCTCCCTTCTCTTCCGCCAAAACCTGCCACGGAATGATGTTGGCGTGATGTTCCATCCGGCTCAAAATAATCTCGTCGCCCTCGCCGATAAACTTGCGCCCGTAAGAATACGCCACTAAATTCACGCCTTCGGTGCAGCCGCGCACGAAAATACATTCCTTCGCTTCTTTGGCGTTGATAAACCGCTTGACTTTTTCCCGCGCTGCTTCGTAGGCCGTTGTCGCGTGCTGCGACAAATAATGAACGCCGCGATGAATGTTTGAATGTTCTTCCTGCAAATACTTCGCGCCGCGCTCGATAACGAGGTTCGGCACTTGCGAAGACGCTCCGTTGTCGAGATAAATCAGCGGTTTGCCGTTCACCGTCTGCGACAAAACGGGAAAATCGGCGCGAATTTTTTCAACGTCCCAATCGGTCATTTCTTTTACTGCTGTCATATTTTTGTTTTTCGCACTCTAAAAGATACTAAACTCGCGCCCGCTTATTTCCCGGAGCGACTTTTTCGCTAACGACTTCCGTTTTCGGGTTGTTCGCTTCTTTGATTTCTTCACGCGCAATAAATTCGCGCAAAGCCGTTTCAATGGTCGCGGCGCGTTTGTTTTTGTCTCCGGCAAGCTGGTCAATTTTCGCCAGCAAAGTTTCTTCGATGATTAAGTTTACTCTAGTTCTCATAGTTTTTTATGCCTCCAAATTGGCGTTCAAACGATTTAAAACCGCTTCGTCCAACTGTTTTTTAATAGATTCAATTTCAATTTTATTAACAATTTCTTCTGCAAAACCGTAAGTCAAAAGATTTCGCGCCAGAGTTTCGTTCAAGCCGCGACTCAAAAGGTAAAACAATTCTTCCTCTTCCAACTGCCCGACGGTTGCGCCGTGCGAACATTTTACGTCGTCGTTGAAAATCTCCAACTGCGGTTTCGTGTCAATCCGCGCCTCGTTCGACAGCAACAGATTTTTGTTCGACTGATAACCGTCCGTCCCGCTTGCGCCGACCGCGACGAAGACTTTGCCGTTGAACACGCCGCGTGATTTGTCGTTCAAAATTCCCTTGTAAGTTTGATGCGAAGTGCAGTTCGGAACGTCGTGTTTAATTATCGAATGCGTATCGTGATGCTGACTTTCACCGAGAAAATAAAGACCGTCAACAAACGCTTCGCCGCCTTCGGCGTTAAATTTCAAGCTCACATCGTGCCTCGACAGTTTCGCGCCCAAATTGATCGCCGTCGTATCGTAAACCGAACCGCGCCCGACTTCCGCCGCCGTCGTCGAAACGTGAAACGCTTGGTGCGATTCGCGCTGAACGCGAAAATGTTTGATTTTCGCTTCATCGGCGACCGAGATTTCGACGACCGCATTCGTCAGGTATTTCGTTTCATCGCTTCGATTATATGTTTCGATAATCGTCGCTTCCGCAAAACTTTCGGCGACGATCAAAACACGCGGAAACGAAACTACGCCTTCGTCGGTTGTAAATAATATTTGAATCGGCGCATCAATTTTCGAGTTTTTCGGCAAATGAATAAAAATACCTTCGCCGATGAAAGCCGTATTCAGTGCGGTAAAGCCGTTCTTTTCCGCATCAACCAGATTTCCGAGCCGCGCCTTAAAAATTTCGGCATATTTCTCATCAGCCGCCGCTTCGGAAAAACTCAAAACCGCCGCGCCGCGCAAATCGTCGAGTTTCGACGCGCCTTTGTCGAAAACGCCGTTGCTGAAAATCAAAACGCTCGCTTTGGATTCGTCGAAGATAAAAGTCGAAATTTTCGACGCGGCAGGCACGGAATCAATTTCAACCTCCAAATTTTCCGACTCAATCGCATCCGTCGCCGTTTCCGACAATTCCGCCAGCAAAAAGTTTTCCTTGCCCATCGGCGCGACGTTCGTATATTTCCATTCCTCGCTCTGCACCAGCGGAAAGCCGTTTTCCGTAAAATAAGCGAACGCTTTTTCGCGCAAATTCTTCAACCAAACCGGCTGCTTCGCGCTCTCCAAGCTGCGTCGAAATTCGTGATTATAAATTGTTTCTTTCACTGTTTGTGTCATTTCTTTACTTGGCGTTTGCAGATTTCACCCAATCGTAGCCTTTTTCTTCAAGCTCCAACGCCAATTCCTTGCCGCCTTCTTTAACGACTCTGCCGTCGGCGAGAACGTGGACGAAATCGGGGATAATATAATTTAAA
>JAYVGL010000216.1:0-3313 GCA_043772175.1 Pyrinomonadaceae bacterium
GCCGGATCAATCGGAATCGCCGTCGCGCCCGCCTTCAAAATGCCGAAATAGGTCAAACCCCATTCGGGCATATTGTTGGAAAACAAAATCACGCGGTCGTTGTGTTCAATGCCTTTATCGGCGAGAAATCCGGCGGCGCGGTAAGTTAATTCTTTGACATCGGCGTAAGTATATTGCTCTTTTTTGCCGCCGCGCTCGATTTTCAAAGCGATGCGCGTCGGAAATCTTTTCACCGAAGTATCGAACAAATCAAGCAAATCGTTATAAGTGTAATAGCGTTTTTCGATTTTTTTGAGGTCTTCTTCCAACTGTGGCAAAACCCATTTCCGCATTCCCGGAAAATGCACTTTCAGCCAGTAATCATACCAATCCAATTTTTCGGGATACCACGGCAAGAGATGTTCCTCGCTCTCTTCGACGACCGCCATCAAGCCGCGCAGATTGTCGGCGCGATAGGTATATTCGTTGTCCACCGTAAACGGCTTGAACATCGCAAAAGCGTCTATAGTTTCCGCCGTCGTCTGTTCAAACGATTCGACCGATTTTTTCAAATCCGAAACGATATTGCCTAAACGCCCGCCCGCCCACGTCGGCGCGGCTTTTTCAAGCAGGCTATTCGCCCCTTTCGCCAGTTTATTAAACATCGGCGCGGAGAATCGCTCGTAAGTTTTTTGCGAAACCGGAGTCGCCTCGACGACCGCCGAAATGTTATTGATCAACTTATTGCCCGTTTCTTTTTCCTTAAAATACTCGCGTTTATAAAGCCCGACCAGCCCGACCATCCGCTTCATATCGTTCGGGTTGACATCGCCGGAACACGCCTGAAAAACGAGCGGTGGTTTGTCGTCAACCAGCGCGTTCATCGCCGCACCCAAAATCGCGCCCGCGACCATATCAACCGGAATAATGTCCAAAACCAACTTTTGATTAACGGGGAAAATCGGCTGTCCGCGCAGCGCAATTAAAAGCAGCGGCGCAGTCGTTGTAAAACCTTCATTCCAACCGGGAAACGGATAACGATTCGCCGATTCGACGACTGACGGGCGCACCAGAATTTTCACGATGTCGTCCTGCTGCGCGATAATCTGCTCGGCGAGCGATTTTGAATAAGTATAGATATTCGTCCAGCCCCAGTACTCGGCGCGCTCGGCTCCGAGTTCGGTCGTGCGCTCCCGAATCCACATTTTGCGCTCGCGGAAAATCGCCGATTTCATTTCCGATTCGTCGTCCGGGTCGCGTCCTTCTTCTTCAAAACGATTTCGCGCCTGCTCTCTGAATTTCGCAATCTGCACGGCATCTTCGGCTTCCTGTCTGGCTTGTTCGGACAATCTCGCGCAATCTTCTACTTCTTTTTTAACGTCGAATTTCGTGCCGACGAGTTCCTCTTTTCTGGGAAAATAACCGACGACCGGCTCGTTCTCCCAAATCGTCCCGCTCCGTTTGCCCGCCACAAAACAAGTCGAAACGTGAACCAAGCACGGACGTTTCATCATCCGCGCCATCTTCAATATGTTATTTGAACCGACCACATTTGTGCGAAGTGCTGATTCGAGCGGCGGATTAAACGTCACATTCCCCGCGCCGTTGATGATAATGTCCGTGTCCTCCATTACCGCCCGCGCTTCACCTTCCGACATCCCAAGAAATTCATTCCCGACATCGCCGTTCACCGGCACGACCTTCTCACGAATAAACGCCTCAAACCCGTCGCCGTATTTCTCGCGCAGCGGATCAAACGTCGGCGAAGTTACAATACTCGCCCAGAAACGATTGTTCGATTCCTCCAAATTTCTGGCTCGAACCGTGGCATAAACCTTCCCGACATCAGGAAAATTATGCAGCAGCATTGAAAGCGTCACCTTGCCCACAAAGCCCGTGCCGCCGATAAAAAAGATATTTTTATTATTAAATATTTCAGTTGGTGATAATTTCATTTTTATTCGTAATATGTGATTTCTCGATACTTTGTTTCACCCTCATAAAATTTTTGAGGATCAATGCCAGAAGAATTTGGATAATTTTTGTATTCATACTGTTCAATCCAATTTCTTTGAGAATCATTTTTGTAGCTATAGCGAGTTCGTATTTCTATTTTATTATTTCGCCACTGAATACTTTCTTTTAATCTGTCTTTCTCATCATAATCAAACGTAATTTTTGTTCCGTCACTATATAACCACTTGATTAAATTTCCTGCGCTATCGTAAATTTGCATCCCAAATTGACCATCTAGTTCTCCAACATTCCCGCTAAATTTTCTACCATAGAGTTTGTTGTAGATGCCGTTTTCAAAATCAAATTTAGTTTCTTTTACACTTCCACCTATAAATTCTTGAAAAGCAAATGTTTTCAATCTATCTTCGTCATAAATAAATGTTGTTTTTATTACTAGACAACTTTCCTAAATAAGTGCTGATTCTGCTAAAATTAACGGAATGAGCGTATTTGAAAAATATAAATTGAAACGTCCGGCGGAATTTACTCGACTGGTTGGAGTTAATTTCGGGACTTTCCAAATCATTTTAGAAAAACTCGAAGCGGAGATTATTCGCTTCAAGCAACAAAAACCGGCGCGTCAGCGCGGGCTGAAAAGTTCTTTGACAACTGCCGACCAGTTATTGCTGACTTTGATTTACCTGCGGCAATATCACACGTTCCTGCAACTCGGAGAAGTATTTTCAATCTCTGAAAGTTATGCCCAAAAACGCTCCACGTTCATTTCCAAACGAATGATGAAAGCTCTTGATCTGCCGAATGATAAAGACTTGACAACTGAACATCTGACACTGATTGCCGATGTCACCGAACAAGCCATCGAGCGTCCCGTTTCTGCCCAAAAGTCGTATTACTCAGGAAAAAAAAGCGGCACACCATCAAAACTTTGCTGATTGTCTGCTTTTTGACCGGTTTGATTCTCGCCGTGCGCTCTGCCAGAGGCACGACGCACGATTTCCAAATCTTGAAAAAAAGCGATTTAGACATCAACCCGAATGCCCGCATCAAAACCGACAAAGGATTTATCGGAATCAAAACACTTTTTCCAAACTCGGAAGTTCCGCATAAATCATCGAAGCATCATCCGCTCTCGAAAGAGCAAAAGCAATCCAATCGGCAGTTAGCCAAAGACCGCATCATCATCGAACACCGCAACCGGGAATGTAAAATCTTTCGGATTTGCAAAGAGCAATATCGCGGGAAGCACAAAAACTATGAAAAGACTTGGAAACTGGTTGCAGCCATTGTCAATTTGAAACTTTCCACTCGTCATCTCAAGTTTGCTTCCCCATAACCACTTATTTAGGAAAGATGTCTA
>JAYVGL010000217.1:0-3543 GCA_043772175.1 Pyrinomonadaceae bacterium
GTGACAATCGCCTTCGGACTGCGAAATTTTTCCAACTGGCAGAACGGGTTAATCGAGTTGCGGCGAATTCTAAAACCCGGCGGCAAACTCGCCATTTTAGAATTTTCCACGCCGCTCGTTCCCGGTTTTCGACAGGCGTTTCAATTTTACTTCTCGAATGTTCTGCCGCGCATCGGCGGTGTCGTCAGCGGTTCACGCGGCGCGTATGAATACTTGCCCGATTCGGTTTCGCGTTTTCCCGATCAGAAAAACTTGGTCAGAATGATGCAGGAAACCGGCTTTTCCGAAGTCGAATATAAAAACTTAACCGGCGGCATCGCCGCGCTGCACACGGGAATGAAAAAATGAAATTATTTATATTGATGGCAGTTCTTTTGATTTCTTCTTGTCAGAGTTCGCTCAATTTCAACAATACCGCTAATATCATTGGCTTGAGCGTTGATAATACCAATCATCAAACAATCACGACTGAACAGAAGAAATTCGGAAGTTTAAATTTATCTGAAAAAGCCGCTCTTGCAAACGAGCAAGCGGTTCGTTTAGAACATTCAAAATTTACGAAATTGCCTCAAGAAATTGTCAAAAATCTTGAAAAGCGCAAATGCACAATTCCACAGATTTGGCACGATGAAAATCTTCACAACGTAATAAGCGGCGAGTTTTCTCGAAAAGGACAAAAAGATTGGGCGGTTTTATGCTCGGTTAATAAGATTTCGTCAATCCTGATTTTTTGGAACAGTTCGACGACGAAAGTTTCCGAAATCGCCAAATCAGATGATTTAGACTATTTTCAAGGTTTTACGGAAGATGATGAAATGGGTTTTTCGAGAGGAATTGATACTGTGGACAAGAAATATATTATTGACCATTACAATTCTTATGGCGGAACGAAACCGCCGCAGATTGACCACGAGGGAATCAGCGACGCATTTGTTGAAAAAGCCTCTCACGTTTTGTATCTTCATCGCGGTAAATGGCTGGAATTACAAGGGGCGGATTAAAATACAATCGTGAAACATAAAATCTTCAATCTCGCCCGTCAAATCGGCTTGCTTCTGCTTGTCGTTTTTACGGTCGTCTCACTGGTCACGCTGCTTATCGAACTCGTTCCCGGCTCACCGGCGACGGCGATGCTCGGCGATCAGGCGACGACCGAACAGATTGATAATTTCAACAAAAAACACGGACTCGACAAACCGGCGTTTTTCTTTTCCAAAACTGACGAAGGCTTCAAATGGAACGGCGCGGACAATCGTTATCTCGATTATTGGACGGGACTTTTGCACGGCGATCTCGGAACTTCGTTTCGCACGAATCGCCCGGTTGCCTCGATGATTTGGGAGCGTTACCCGTCAACGATTATGCTCGCGCTGGCTTCGATGCTGGTTGCCGTCGCCATCGCCCTTCCGCTCGGCGTTTTAGCGGGAACGAACAAAGGGAAAATCGTTGATAATTTCGGATCGTTCGTCGCGCTTTTGGGAATCAGTTTGCCGACGTTTGTCATCGGACCTTTTTTGGTTTATTTATTCGCCGTCAAATTTCAAATTTTCGCGCCGACCGGCAGCGCGAACCCGGAAGATATTGTTTTGCCCGCCGTAACTTTAGGCGCGGCGTTATCAGCGATTTTAACGCGAATGACTCGCTCGTCGGTGATCGAAGAACTCGGCGAAGATTACGTCCGAACGGCGCGGGCAAAAGGTTTGAGCGAGCGAAAAGTCGTTTACAAACACGTCTTGAAAAACGGCTTGATTCCCGTCGTGACGATTTTAGGTTTACAACTCGGAGTTTTATTAGCCGGTGCGATCATCACCGAAAAGATTTTCAACTGGCAGGGTTTGGGACTTTTACTGCTCGACGACGGCATCAGCAAACGCGATTACCGGCTGGTTCAGGGCTGCGTTCTAGTCATTTCCGTAACTTATATCGTCGCCAACTCGCTGACTGATTTAGTTTATCGCCGACTCGACCCGCGCATCAGAATTTCGTAAATTGTGAATCGTTTAACTTACATCGGTATCGCTATCGCGGTTTTGTTCGTTCTGGCTGCGATTTTCGCGCCGCTCATCGCCACGCACGACGTAACGGCGCAGAATTTGGCGATGCGTTACGCTGCGCCTTCCGCCGCGCATTGGTTCGGGACGGACGCTTTAGGGCGCGACGTTTTTTCGCGGGTGATTTTCGGGGCGCGAATCTCTCTGCAAGTCGGAATAATCGTCGTTGCGGTGTCGGCGTTTATCGGAATTATCATCGGCGCGGTTTCGGGTTTTTACGGCGGTCTCGTTGATAAATTATTGTCGGGTTACGTTTTCAATGTTTTTCTCGCGTTTCCCGGTCTGCTTTTGGCAATCGCGCTGGCGGCGTTTGTTGACGAGCGGGCGTTGCTCGAATACTTTGTCGGAGCGAGCGCGGCGAACGCGATTATCAACGGTTTCGGGATGGGTTTGAGCAAGATTATTCTCGCCCTGTGCATTATCGGCTGGGTCGGCTATGCGCGTTTGATGCGCGGACAGGTTTTGAAAATCCGCGAATACGATTTCGTGCAGGCGGCGCGGGCGTTGGGCGCGAGTAATTTGCGTATTTTGTTCACGCACATTCTGCCGAACGCGATTCAGCCGCTGATCGTGCAAGCGTCGCTTGGAATGGCGGGCGCGGTTTTGTCCGAAGCGTCGCTGTCGTTTTTGGGTTTGGGGATTCCGCCGCCCGCGCCTTCCTGGGGAACGATGCTCGAAGAATCACGCGGTCTCGATACGCTTTTCAACGCGCCGCACGCCTTCTTTTTTCCCGCGCTGTTCATCGCCTTGACGGTGCTTTCGTTTAATTTTCTCGGCGACGGTCTGCGCGAATATCTCGATCCGAAACAGCGTCAAAGATAATTTCTATTTCTATTTCTAAAAAATGCCCGCCGTCGTCGTCGAAAATCTTTCCAAAACTTATCCCGATTCGTTTTCGCGTCTGAAAAAGTTTTTCCGTCTGGCGGTCAAGCCGCCGGTCGAGGCGTTAAAAAACGTCTCGTTTGAAATCGGCGACGGCGAAATTTTCGGACTGATCGGCAGAAACGGCGCGGGCAAAACGACTTTGACGAAAATTATCGCTACCCTGATTCAACCGACGAACGGAGCGGTTTCGGTTAGAAATTTCGATTCGGTAAAAGATGAAGTAAAAGTGCGTTCGTTAATTGGTTTGGCGACCGCCGAGGAGCGAAGTTTTTACTGGCGTTTGACGGCGGAGCAAAATCTACTTTTTTTTGCCAGGCTCTACGGTTTGAAAGATGCGGCGGCGAAAAAGAGAATCGGCGAACTGTTCGAGCAGTTGGACTTAAACGATTTGGCAGCGCGCCGGTTTTCCGAACTTTCGACCGGCAACAAACAGCGTCTGGCGATTGCGCGGGCGATTCTGCCGTCGCCGCCAATTCTTCTGCTGGACGAACCGACGCGCTCGCTCGATCCGCTCGCCGCCCAAGCGATGCGCGATTTGATTACGTCTTTCAAAGGCGTTTCGATTCTACTGACCTCGCACAATTTAACGGAAGTCGAAGAACTTTGC
>JAYVGL010000218.1:0-3069 GCA_043772175.1 Pyrinomonadaceae bacterium
AAGACATCGAGCAAACAATCATTGAAAATGGCGATTCGATTGCGCTCGTTTTGCTCGGCGGCGTAAATTATTACACGGGGCAAGCGTTTGATATGAAGCGCATCACGGAAATCGGTCATCGCGTCGGCGCGGTCGTCGGTTTTGATTTGGCGCACGCGGCGGGCAACATCGAATTAAACCTGCACGATTGGAATGTAGATTTTGCGGCGTGGTGTTCGTATAAATATCTGAATTCGGGTCCGGGCGGCATTGCCGGCGTGTTCGTTCACGAACGCCACGCGGAAAATTTCGACTTGCCGCGCTTCGCCGGTTGGTGGGGACACGATAAGGGAACGCGGTTTTTGATGGGCGATGAATTCGTGCCGATCAAAGGCGCGGAAGGCTGGCAACTATCGAATCCGCCGATTTTGCAGCTTGCCGCACTAAAAGCCTCACTCGATATTTTTGAAGAAGCCGGAATGAAAAATCTGCGCGAAAAATCAATCAAGATAACCGCTTATTTAGAATTTTTATTAAACGAAATCCACGACGAACGCATTTCTATAATCACACCTCCCGATCCGACTGAGCGCGGCTGTCAAATTTCGATTCGCGTTAAAAATGCCGACAAAGATTTGTTCAAATCTTTGTCGGCAAAAAGCGTGATTGCCGATTGGCGCGAACCGGACGTGATTCGCGTTGCGCCGGTTCCGCTTTATAATTCTTTTGCAGACGTTTGGAAATTTGTTGAAATTTTGAAGGACTGTTTGAAATGAAGACTGAACAAAAAGTAATTATTATCGGCGCGGGCTTGTCGGGTTCACTGTTGGCGATTTATCTGGCAAAACGCAATATTGAAACTGAAATCTATGAAGCTCGCGGCGATATGCGAAAAGCTGAAGCGTCGGCGGGACGTTCGATCAATCTCGCGCTCTCGAATCGCGGAATCGCCGCGCTCAAAGAAATCGGCTTGGACGAATATATGCTCGCCGAAGCCGTGCCGATGCACGGGCGAATGATTCACGCGACCGACGGGCAAACGAAACTTGCGCCGTATTCGGGCAGGCAGGGCGAATATATCAACTCGGTCTCGCGTTCGGGTCTGAACGTTGCTTTGATGAATGAAGCGGAAAAATACGACGGCGTAAAATTCTTTTTCAATGAAAAATGCGTCGGTTTCGACTGTCAATCGGGCGCAGCGAAATTTGCGTCGGGCTTAATTGTGAAAGGCGATACCGTAATTGCGACCGACGGCGCGGGTTCGGCGATCCGTGACGCGATGCAGCACGGCGGAATTCCGCGTTTCAATTTTTCGCAGACCTGGCTCGAACACGGTTATAAGGAATTGCACATTCCGCCGACCGAAACAGGCAGTTTCCAAATGGAGAAAACCGCTCTCCACATCTGGGCGCGTGGGGCGTTTATGATGATTGCGCTGCCGAATTTCGACGCGAGTTTTACCTGCACTCTGTTTCTCGCGCATCGCGGCGAAAACGGTTTTGAGCAATTAACCGACGAGAAATCTTTGACGGATTTCTTTCAAACTAATTTCGCCGACGCGATTCCGTTGATGCCGAGTTTGACGGAAGATTTTTTTACGAATCCGACGGGAAATTTAGGAACCATCAAATGTTTCCCGTGGAATGTCGGCGGCAAAGCGTTGTTGCTCGGCGATTCGGCGCACGCGATTGTGCCGTTTTACGGGCAAGGGATGAATGCTTCGTTTGAAGATTGCCGCATTTTAAATCAGCTTATCGAACGGCACGGCATGAATTGGGAAATGATTTTCGATGAATTTACCGCGTCGCGCAAACCGAACGCCGATGCCATCGCGCAGATGGCGGAAGAGAATTTTTTTGAGATGCGCGATGCCGTCGCCGACCCGATTTTTGTCAGAAAAAGAGAATTGGAAACCAAACTCGAACACGAATTTCCCGATTATTTTTCCAAATATTCGATGGTCACGTTCCGCGAAGATTTGCCGTATTCGGTCGCCAAAGAAAAAGGCAACGCGCAGGATAAATTGCTGATGGAAATCTGCGCGAATGTCGAGAATGTCAGCGAGATTACTTTGAATGAAGTGATGGAAAAGATGCAATCAGTCTAATATAATTTTGAGCTTATCTTTTCGCGCTGGTCCGGCGCAAAAATCATAGCAAATAAGGAGTAGCCGACAAATGCCGTGTAACGCCGACGAACTTGCGAAAATCAAACTGTTTGAATTATTCGACGAAGACGAACTCAACGAACTAGCTGCCACCATTGATGCGGGAAAATTAGAGGTCGAGGAAACTTTGTTTCACGCCGGAGATGTCGGCGAATCGCTCTACATTGTCAGGTCGGGCGCGGTCGAATTGTTCGTTAAAGACAATTTAGGACAAAAAATCGTTTTGAAACTCGCTGAAGAAGGCGACATTTTCGGCGAAATTTCGATGCTCGACAACCGACCGCGCTCGGCATCGGCGGTCGCGGTCAGGGAAACCGAACTTTTTGCGCTCGACCGCGAAGATTTGCTTCTTTTATTTCGGAAAAAGCCGGATGCTGCGTTAAATATGCTGGCGGCAATGGGCGAAATGCTGCGCGAAGCCGACAAACTTTTGCGAACCCGCGTTTCGCGTAACATCAACGAGGAAATGGCGGAAAAGCTCTCCGCGCTCCAGCGCATTGCCGACTGGATCGCGTGGTTCAGCGGCAGTATGCAGTTTTTGATTATCAACGCGCTGATCTTTATCGTTTGGATTGCCATCAACATTTTCTCGCTCGGCATTGTCCAATTCGACCCTTTTCCTTTCGGACTTTTAACGATGATCGTTTCGCTGGAAGCAATTTTTCTTTCGTGCTTCGTATTGATTTCACAAAACCGTCAATCGGAAAAAGACCATCTTCGTTCTGATGTGGAATATGAAGTGAACATCAATGCCGAATTAGAAATCAGTCATCTGCACGAAAAAACCGAGCGCATGAACGAACAAATGCTGGAAAAATTTGCTCATCTTGAAAAGATTCTGCAAAATCAATCGAGGTAGGTTAAAGAGCGTTAAATTGCTGATCGAAGCGGTGTGAACACTGCCGATGAGCGCGTCACTGATT
>JAYVGL010000219.1:0-5749 GCA_043772175.1 Pyrinomonadaceae bacterium
GTTTCGCCCATCTGATTGCCTTTGCCGACGAAAAAGCCGACTTCCATTTCGTAATCGAGATTTTTGGCGGGAATATAAACCGGCGGCGCGTCGGCATCCGTGCGATTCTGACCTTTCGGGCGTTTGACATCGGTTCCCGAAACGACGATTGACGAAGCGCGTCCGTGATAGCCGATGGGAATATATTTGTAATTCGGCAGCAACGGATTATCGGGACGAAACATCACGCCGACATTAGTCGCGTGAAATATCGAGCAGTAAAAATCGGTGTAATCGCTCGATTTGACAGGTTTTAATAACACGACTTCTGAGATGGGAATTAAATTTCGCTCAACTATTTTACGGAATTTCGGCTCTGCGTTTATGGATAGCACTTTTGCTAATTTTTTTCTTAATAGGGGAATGCCTTTCTCATATCTATACATTATTCCTTGTTCGAGTGAATTTTCATCGGCAATCGAAGGAATCAAATGCTCCCAGTCGTCATCATCAAATAACAAAGATTCATAACAAGGATAAAGGTCTAAAATAAAATCTCCAATTGCTACACCCGTACGGGCATCTTCCATTGTTTCCGCTCTAGCGAAAACACAAAAAGGCAAATTTTGAATCGGAAAATCCGTGTCGGGCGCGTTGGCTGATTCGATCCAGCTTTTTAAGTTCGGGTCGTGTGTTTCGTTTACATTTATCATTTATCATTCACCATTTATCAAAATTATTCTGTGCAAATCTCCATCCGTTGGCGGAAAGACGTTTATGCCGGTTATGCGGGAAATCTCTCTGTTACAAGCAAGTTTCGCGTGTTATGACCGAAATTTCGCTGTTATTTGAAGAATCTCTTTTGTTATGACCAAGTTTTCTCTGTTATGACTGACTTTACATCTGTTATGACTAAGTTTTCTCTGTTATGAGCAAGTTTCATCTGTTATGAGCGAATTTTCTCCGTTATGACCAGGTTTTCACTGTTATGAGCGATTGACAACTGAAATTTCAATTTTTTCCGGCTGAATACTACAAAAGTTCGATTTCCTGCAAATCCTCAATCGGTTCGACGAACGAACACGAACCGAACGAGATGATGCCGTGTTCGCGCAGAAATTTCAACTGCGTCGTGTGAGCGAAGTATTCCTGCCGCCACAGAACGCCGTCGGCGCGGAATTGGAAATTGTCGGCGCGTTCGTCTTTGAGAAGTTCGTGAATCAATTTCGGCGCATAACCCTGCTGTAAAAAGGCGGCGGCGACGAAAACATTGAGAAAACCGTTCATTCTGCCGATGGGCGCGTTTGCTTCGTAAGTCAAAGATTTCAGAGCGCGCAGCGGGTGATGCAGTCCGGCGGTGCATTTGAACGGCACGTTTGCCGCCAGACAAATCCGCATAAATCTGGTGATTTTCTCAATCGGCGGAAACGCTTCCGGCGTGATACCGCCCGTGCGAATTTTAGCGCGGTGTTTGGCAATCGCCAGCGTGATAACCGATTCCGCCAGTTTTTCATCAAGCGGCAGCTCAAAATAAACGGTCAGATTCTCCGGCAGATGCACGGCGATGTTTTCGATTTCCAGCACGGTGTCCGCTTTGACTTCGAGCGCGTCAATGATCGCTTTGCCCGTATATCGGCGATTAAAAGCGGCGATGTTTTCGACGGTTTCGTCAATCGCGTCGCTCGCCAAAACGCTCAATTTCCAAACGTCCGAACTCGTTTCAAACGATTCGGCGGCGTGTTCCGCAAATTCGCTGAGCCTCGCCACCGGCACGACGAAACGACCGAGCATCCATTTATAGCGGCTTTTCAGATACGCTGCGTAGTTAGCGACCGCTTCGCCCATCGGCAGTTGCGAAGGCGGAAAAAGTCCCGCGTAATCAACGATTTCGGCGAGCAGGGCGCGAACGGAGGCGTTTGTTTCGACTTGATCCATCAAGTTTTTCATTTTACGACAAACCTCTCGAAGATTGTAACCGCTGCGCCGAAAAAAAATTCAGACGAAAACTCCCGCTTGCATTTGACCGCCGATATGCGTTATCTTTTCTGGCGTTAAGAATTTACGGAAGTTTTTATTATTTACCGAATGCGTGTTTTAGGCATTGATCCGGGCAGCGAAACGCTCGGCTGGGGCGTGGTCGAAGGCAGCGGTCTCAAATATAATCTGGTTGATTTCGGCACGGTCAAATCAAGTCCGAAAGATGCTTTCTCCAAGCGTCTTTTGAAAATTTATGACGGCATCGAAGCGGTGATCGCTAAATTCAAACCCGATGTCGTCTCGGTCGAGGAAGCCTTCTACGCCAACAACGTCAAGGTCGCGCTTAAACTCGGACAAGTGCGCGGCGTGGTTCTTTTGCTGGGCGAAAAATCCGGCTTGGAAATCTCTGAATTCGCGCCGCGCTTAATCAAACAAACGGTCGTCGGCTACGGCAACGCCGAAAAACACCAGGTTCAGGAAATGGTGCGGCTGCTTTTGAAAATGAAAACCGTTCCGCAACCGCACGACGCGGCGGACGCGCTGGCAATCGCCATCTGTCATTTTCATCACGCCGGAGTCCAAAACCGCATCAATCTGGCGAAAATGAAATGATTGAATCCGCTCGATTTTCTTCAATCGTCCGAAACTCGAATCTACTTTCAAAATTATCAGGAGATTTGTATGAAACGCTCTCTGCTCTTTATTCTCGTTACGCTCGCCTTGACTCTCAATCTCGAAGCGCAAAAACGCCGCACGACGGTCAAGGTCAAAAGAGTGACGGCGGTGAACGCCCCGCGTTCGGCTTCCGATACGGCAGTCGTGATAGATGAAAGACTCGCCGTGTTGCGCGACGCGCCGAGCCTGTTTGCCAGAGGCATTCAGCGGATGCGGCGCGGCAGAACCGTGGCGATTTCCGGTTCACGCGAAGCCGACGGCGTTACTTTTTACCGCGTTAACGCTCTGCCGAATAACTTCGGCTGGGTGCAGGCGGAAGCCGTCGCCGGAAAATTTCGGCGCGGCGACGATGCGCGGCTGGCGAAGCTCGTCCAAAGTTCCGAAGGCTTCGACCAAATTGACCGCGCCGAGATTTTTCTCGAAACTTTCTCCGAATCGCCGCTTCGTCCGGCGATACTTTTGCTGATGGGCGATTTGATCGAAGAAACGGCGTTGCGGATTTCGAGTGAAGCGACGCGAAAGCTCGACCGCCGCGAAATGGCGGCTTCGGGCGCGCCGCTGCACAGCTTTTATTTAAACTACATTTCACTTGACCGTTATCGGCGGCTCGGCGTTGTTTTTCTTTTCAATGCCGACGCGAAATCGTTTCACTACGACGGCGCGAACTGGCGTGAGATCGTCAAAAAATCGCCGCAGTCGAACGAAGCCGCCGAAGCGCAAAAACGGCTTGATTCGCTGAAAGAAAAGATGGAGGCGGTAAAGTAGAAAACGCGAGATGAGAAATGAGCTTTGAGAGGTAAGTAGAATCTCGCTTTTCGTTTTTCACTTCAGCAGCGAAGCCGCTAATTTACTCGCCTGAGCGCGGATTTCCGGCATCGCGGTTGATTCCCACAAAATACCTTTGAGTGCCGTTCCGATGGTGAAAATCGCGTCGGAAACTTCGCCGCATCCGTCAATAATTCTGCCGTCCGGCGCGGCATTGAGACCCATTTTCAAGCGGTCGGAGTTGATTAAATTTTTGGCGAGCAGATTTTGAATCAGCGGCGAGGCGATGCGTTTGAAATTGCTTTCCGAACCGATGCAGTTGATAATCGCGTTAACCTCAAAAGCCTTTTCGCCGCCGTCAACCGAAAACGCCGCTGTGAATTTCCCGTTCGCATTCGCTTCGATTTTACGCAAACGCCCCGCGCCGATTTCGAGCTTGCCAGCGGCTTGCTGTTCGTCCAAAATCCGCATTGTTTCCGGCGGCAAACGGTGTCTTGCCACGTTCCAGTAGCGGCTCAGATGCTGTTTGAAATAGCGTTTCTCCGCTTCGGGCAGATTCAGCCAAAGTTCCTGCGTCTGCGGTCGAAGGCTGTCAATGACTGCTCGCCAGTCGCTCCCGTTCGCCTCGGCTTTTTCGATGTGACGGCGCACGATTTTCAGCAAATCGGTGATGCGCTTTTGACCTTTCAATTCTTCGGCAAAAGAATCGTAAATAAAACCGAGTTTATGAACGGCGGGCAGCAAGCCGCGCGTCGAAAAACCGTAGATTTTACCCTTGTGTTCATTGTGATCAAGGCTCATCACGACATCGGCGAACGTCAAACCCGTGCCGATGATTAAAACGTCATCGGTTCGGGAAATCTTATCGAAGATGTCTGGTCGCCAGGGATTTTGAAAATACTTTTTCGCATCGGTGAACGCCTGATTTTCGGCTTTCGGATGCGGCGGCAGAAAATTGCCGAACGCCAGCACGACTTTATCCGATTCGATCACCGTGCCGGAACTTACGACGACATCGGCTTTGTTATTTTCAAATACAATATCAACCGCTTCATCGTCAATCACATTAACCGTCGTGTGCGCGTTTTTATTTGCTGCCGTTTCATCAAAAAGTTCGCGCAGGTATTCGCCGTAAAGCCGACGTGGAACAAAATCGGACGGCGCGAAATCATAATCTTTTGCCGTCAGCCAACGATAAAAATGTTCGACATCATCGGGAAACGCGCCCATTTTCGCGGCGGGAACATTGAGCAGATGGTAATCTGCCGTCGCCGAATAAGCGATGCCGCGCCCGAATCTTTCCCGTTTTTCAATCAGGTTGATTTCGAGCGGTTCGCCGCCCGAATTTCTGATCAAATTAACCGCTGTCAGAGTTCCCGTCGCGCCGCCGCCGATGATCGTAATTTTCTTCATTTGAGTTTTTATTTTGCCGTAAAACTAAAATTTAATGAATCCTTACGGCGCGATTTCGCCGATTTGATAAAGTTCTTTCGCGTCTGCGTCCGCCAAATCTTTTCTGACGAGCAGGTATAAATCCACGCCCGGACGCAGCGGATATTTTCCGACGACTTTGTAATGCGCTCCGTATTTTTCGTTTAGCTGCGGGACTTGCGCGTCGGAGGCGACGACCATCTCCGAAGTCGTCGCGTCGGCAAAACCGCCGTGAAAAATCGCTTTCGGATATTCGCGCATATACCACGGCATTGACCAGTAATCCGGCGATACGATCTCAATCGAAGCGTCTTTACCTTTGCCGCTTTTATCGGCGTAACGCTCGATTTGCTTGATTAAATCGAGAAATCCGCGCCGCGTGTGCGCGTAAACATACGGCATCGAATCGTCGTCGTAGCGCAGAAAATTCAAATCGTAAGTTTGATAACCCAGCACGCCAACCGCCGCCACAGCTAGAATTATTCCAGAAGTTGTTGAAATTACTCTCCAAATCTTTGTCTTCAGACCGCGTGAAACGATTAGTTCATTAATGCCGTAACCGGCGATCAGGCACATCGGCAAAGTAAAACTCAACGCCAGCCACGGCGTTTTATACGGAATAATCGTGTAAGCCGCAAACATTCCGAACGCCCAAAAGCCCGTAAAAATGGCGAAGCGGTGTTTGGCTTTGACGAGCGCGATTAAAAATCCGATTGACGACAAAATTAAAATCGGCGATTCGATTTTCCAAAGCCATTTGAAGTAAGCGTAAATTCCGTTTTGCGTGTGGTCTTTGCTGCCCGTTTTCGTCCAGATGGCATAAGCCTCGAACGCTTTTTGAATGCCTTCGGGATAAGTAAAAAACGAAGAAAAGAATAAAATACCGAGATACGCGAAAACACAGACGCAGGCGACGGCGATT
>JAYVGL010000220.1:0-3228 GCA_043772175.1 Pyrinomonadaceae bacterium
GGGCGTTCCGTCAAATATTGCCGGTTTTAAGACTTCTTCAAAAAGCTCTTGGCTGAAATAACGCAGACGATCTTCCGATTCGCCTTTGTAGCTTTGGAAGAAGAATTCGTTAAAGACGTTGCGCGAATACAAATCGGTGATGCCGAACAGCGGCAATTTTGCCAGCGTTCCGACCGATTTTTTTATCGTTTGAAATAATCCCTGCTGGCGGCGCGAGTAAAATGCGAGCGTGTGTACCAGGTTGGTGCTGACCAAAGTCCCTTCCAAATCGTAGAACGCCGCCGCCTGTCCGTTTTTTTTCATTATTGCTGTTTATATATCGAAAAATCTTGTAAAATTCGCTTTGTTACAAAGACTTGAATATAGCAAAATTTTGGTGTTTTGGGTAATTTGCGGGTGTTCGGAAGGACGGCTTTGACGGTTTTATTACAATAGTTTTACGTTGTAAAAAACTCGTCGTGAAGTTTTTTGATGACCTCGCCGACGACTTTTTCCTCGACGACGAACGTCAGATTGACGCTCGACGCGCCGTGTGAAATTAAGGAGATATTGATGTCGGAAATTGCAGTGAAAAGCTGCGCCGCTACGCCGGAAGTATCGCGTAAACCGCTGCCGACGACGCAGATGACAGCCTGGTTCGGTTCGATTTCAACCGTGCCGATGCGTCGTAAATCTTTCACAATCGCTTCGAGCGCGTCGGTGTTATCGAGCGTCAAAGACACGGAAACTTCTGAAGTCGTGACAACATCAATGACGGTTCGGTGGCGTTCAAAAATCTGGAAAATCGCGCTCATAAAACCGAATGCGCCGAGCATTCGCGCCGATGTGATGTGTAGAATCGTGATGCCTTTTTTGTAGGCAATTGACTTGACGAGGCGCGGCGTTGATTGCGATTTTGGCAAAATCATCGTGCCGCGCAAATCGGGTTCGTGTGAATTGCAGACGCGCACGGGAATCTGCAAATCAACCGCCGGCTGAATCGTTTTCGGATGCAGAACTTTCGCGCCGAAATAAGCGAGTTCGGCGGCTTCTTCGTAGGAAAGCGTTTTTAAGGTTCTGGCTTCCGGGCAAATGCGCGGGTCGCACGTCAGAACGCCGGTGACATCAGTCCAAATCTGAATTTCACGCGCCTTCAAAGCCGCGCCGACAAGTGCCGCCGAATAATCCGAACCGCCGCGCCCCAAAGTCGTCGTTTCACCGCCCCGACTCGCCGCGATAAAGCCGCCCATCACGGGAACTTCGCCGCTGCGGATAATCGAATTCAATTCGAGGCTGACGATTTTTTCCGTTTCTTCCCAAATCGGATTCGCCGCGCCGTGTTCGTCGTCGGTGACAATCAAACGGCGTGCGTCGGCGTGTCTGGCATTTAACCCTTTCGCCCTGCAAACTTCGGTTAGAAGTCTCGAAGAAAGCTGTTCGCCGTAAGAAATAATCGCGTCTTTGAGCATCTGCAATGGAAGCGAGCGGCGCGAAACGCGCATCAGCAAATCTTTTAATTCTTTTTGAGCCAAATTTACTTCGGTTTGAAAAGATTTTTGCTGTGCTTCGTCGAGTAATCTTTCAGAAACTTTATAATGTCTCGCAAAATGCACGTCCAAAGAAGTAAACGCCGTTTCAGGCTCGCCTTTTTTCGCCGTTTCAAAAGCATTCAACAAAGCGTCCGTAACTTTTGACATTGCCGACGTAACTACTACGGGCGAATTTTCTTTTTCACTCAAGACAATTTCGGCAACTCGCGCAAACTCGTCTATCCCTTGAACAGATGTTCCGCCGAATTTCATTACCGTCGCTGTTTTTTCCGTATTCATTCAAAAGATGTTCAAATTTAACCGCTCGAATTGTCAAGTCAGACGGCGATTTTTCAAAGAACGCGGCAATGATGTTACATTATGAATTACGGTAAATTACAACAATGAAAACGCAAAAACTCGCCGCCATAGACATCGGCTCGAACTCTTTAAAACTCGTCATCGTCGAAGCCGCCGCCAGCGATTCGTTCACCGTTATTCTGCAAGACCGCGAACGTGTCCGGCTCGGACACGAAACGCTGAAGAATCATTTTTTGTCCGCCGAAGCGATCAATTTATCGGCGACGGCAATCGCCAAATTTCGCTCGATTGCCGAAAGCCGCGAAGTTAATTCGATAATTGCGGTGGCGACGGCTTCCGTGCGCGAAGCCGAAAACGCCGCTGAATTCGTCCGTGAAATTGATAGTCGGACGGGCGTTTGCGTCGAGGTTTTATCGTCGGTCGAAGAAGCGCGTTTGATCGGAATCGCCGCCGCGCAGTTTTTCGATTCCAAAAACGAATCGCTTCTAAACATTGACATCGGCGGCGGTTCGACCGAATTATCTTTGATGAAAAACGGCGAGCCGCATAAACTTTTTTCGATGAAATTAGGCGCGGTCGGCTTGACGGAAAAATTCATTTCATCAAATCCGCCGAAAGCCAAAGAACTCGAAAATCTGCAAACGGAAATTGCCGTCGCGCTCGAACGTCCGCTGAGAAAAATGAAAAATCAGACGTGGCAGATTTCAACCGGAACTTCCGGGACGATTATGAATCTGACGACGCTTCTGAATTTTCAAACGGCGGAAACGGCGAATGCGAAGCCGGAAATTCAATTCAAAAAGTTAGTCGCGCTGAACAAGATGATGGCGCGAATCACGCTCGAAGAACGCGCCAAACTCCCGAATATCAGTCCGCAGCGGGCGGAAGTCATCGTCGCCGGCGGACAGATTCTCGAAGGCGTGATGCGCGCTTTTAAAATCGAAAAAATTCAGCCGTGCGGTTACGCTCTGCGCGAAGGCGTGATTATTGACTATCTGCGCGAAGTCGAATCTGAATCAATGCCGCCGGTTCCCGATGTCGAAGACAGTAAACTGCGCGACGTGTTCGCCGTCGGCAGACGTTTCGGCTATGAAGAATCGCACGCTTTGCAGGTCGCGGATTTGGCGGAAAAAATGTTCGACGCGCTGGAAGCGATTTACAAACTCGGTCGTCACCATCGAACTTTGCTGTCCGCCGCCGCGCTGCTGCACGATGTCGGCTATCACATCTCGCACGAATCACACCATAAACACTCGTTTTATTTGATCAAAAACTCCGAAATGACCGGCTTTTCCGAATCGGAAAAAACGATTATCGCGCTCGTCGCCCGTTATCATCGCGGCTCGCTGCCGAAGGAAAAACACACGGATTTTGTGCAGTTAAACGAACGTGACCGTTT
>JAYVGL010000221.1:0-10216 GCA_043772175.1 Pyrinomonadaceae bacterium
ATTTCGTTCGCACCGACATTATCGAACGTCGCGCTGATAATGTTCGCCGCATTTTTTTTATGTTTGATCGCCACGCTCTTTCCGGCGTTTAAGGCAAGCAAAATCAAGCCTTTGGAAAATTTGCGGCGGCAGTAATTTGTGGATTTTCGCGCCTTTTGAAACTATATTCAAATAAGTCATAACTTCCGGTCTTGAAAAATTTGGCAACTCGGTTCAGACTTCTGCTATCAATACATTTTGCCCGAAAAGTCTGAAACTATATTTCTATGTTTGAACGCTACACCGAAAAAGCGCGTCAGGTGATATTTTTCTCCCGGCAGGAAGCGTTGCAACACGGTTCGCGGGTTATTTCTCCTGAACATATTCTTTTGGGTTTGATGTCTGCCGATGAAACTATTCCGGCGCGTTATTTTCCGTTTCGCAAAAGTTCGGCGGTTGAAGTTGTGCGCCGGGAAATCGAGGAGAAAATCGTTCGACGGGAACCGATGCCGCAATCCGCCGAACTGCATCTGACAGTTGAAGCCAAGCAGATTTTGAGTTACGCCGACGAAGAAAGTCATAAACTCAAAAATTGCCGCATCGAAACAGAACATCTTTTTTTGGGTTTGCTGCGACAAGAAAGTTCGATAGCGGCGGAAATTCTTCATCAACACGGACTTCGCCTGCCGAATGTGCGCGAAACGGTTGCCGGAGAAATAGGTTTTCCTGATATTATTTGAAGTCGAAGCAATTATTTTATGTTTGAACGCTACACGGAAAAAGCGCGGCGGGTGATATTTTTCGCCCGTTACGAGGCTTTGCAATACGGCTCGCAAATCATTTCTCCCGAACACATCTTGCTCGGTTTGATGCGCGAGGATAAAACTATCTCGGCGCGATATTTTCCTTTTCGCCATAATCTGACGGTCGAAGCGATTCGGCGCGAAGTCGAGGAACGCATCGTCCTTCGTGAACGCATTCCGCAATCCGCCGAACTGCATCTCGCGCCGGAAACGAAACAGATTTTGCAGTTTGCCGTCAACGAAAGCCAGCAGTTGCAGTCGAGAAATATCGGACCGGAACACTTGCTTTTAGGATTAGTGCGGCAGGAACGCTCGATTGCGGCGGAGATTCTTTTTCAATACGGCGTGCGTCTCAAAGACGTGCGCGACAAAATCAACAGGCAAAACGGTTTTCCCGCACTTCGCGCCGTCGGCGGTAGCGATAAACCGAAATCCGACGTGCCGAATCTTTTGGAATTTACACGCGATTTAACGACCGACGCGGCGAGCGGGAAACTCGACCCGTTGATCGGGCGCGAGCCGGAAGTCGAACGCATCATCGAAATTCTGTGCCGCCGCACGAAAAATAATCCGGTGCTGATCGGCGAAGCCGGAGTCGGTAAAACGGCGATTATCGAAGGCTTGGCGCAGAGAATCGTTGATAAAAACGTGCCGACGTTTCTGGAGAACAAACGAATTCTGTCGCTCGATTTGTCGTTGATCGTCGCCGGAACGAAATATCGCGGACAGTTTGAGGAACGCTTGAAAAAAATTATGAGCGAACTCCGCGAACACCCCGAATACATCGTTTTCATAGACGAGCTTCATACTCTGGTCGGCGCGGGTTCGGCGGAAGGAACACTGGACGCGGCGAACATTTTGAAACCGGCACTTTCACGCGGCGAAATTCAATGTATCGGCGCGACGACACCGCAGGAATTTCGCAAATCAATTGAAAAAGATAAAGCGTTGGAGAGACGTTTTCAATCAATCAAAGTCGCGCCGCCGAACGAAGAAGAAGCACTGCGAATCGTGCAGGGTTTAGCCGAAAGATACGAAGCGTTTCATCAAATTCGTTACTCGAAAGAAGCCTTGGAAGCGGCGGTTTATCAAACGAGTCGTTATATTCCCGACCGATTTTTGCCCGACAAAGCGATTGACGTTCTGGACGAAGCCGGATCGAAAGCGAAACTGCGTTATCAGCAGGAAGCCCAATCCGAACCTTCGTGGAAGGAAACGGTCGAAAATTGGAAGCGCGTTACTAACGAAGACCAGCTTTTCGCGTATGAATTGAAAAATCTGGAAGAATCGTTCTTCGCCGTCGAAGTTTCCAAAGATGATGTGGAAGAAGTCATCGCGCGTTGGACGGGCGTTCCGATTCAGGCGATTAAGCAGGAAGAGGCGAAAAAATTATTATCTATTGAAACAGAACTGCACCGAAGAATTATCTCGCAGCGTCCGGCGATTTCCGCGTTGGCACGGGCAATTCGTCGCTCACGCGCCGGTTTAAAAAATCCGAATAAACCGGTCGGCTCGTTTTTATTTTTAGGTCCGACGGGTGTCGGCAAAACCGAAGTCGCCCGCAGTTTAGCCGAATACCTGTTCGGTTCGGAACGTGCGCTAATCCGATTTGATATGTCGGAATTTATGGAAAAGCACACGGTCGCCAAATTTATCGGCTCGCCTCCTGGCTACGTCGGACACGAGGAAGGCGGACAATTAACCGAAAAGTTGCGCCGCGCTCCGTATTCGGTCGTGCTGTTCGATGAAGTCGAAAAAGCGCACCCGGATTTGTTCAATATCCTGCTGCAAGTTTACGAAGACGGCGTTTTGACCGACGCGCTCGGCAACACGGTTGACTGCAAAAACGCGATTTTTATAATGACTTCCAACATCGGCGCAAGGTTTATCCAAAAACGCGCCACGCTCGGATTCCAAAGCGGAGCCGATGCTTCGCGCCAGAAAATGGAAGACCAGGTGATGAGTGAAGTTAAAAAAACTTTTGCGCCGGAATTCGTCAACCGACTCGATGAAATCATTATTTTCGATGAACTGACCGACGAAGATTTAATGCAGATTATTGATCTGCAAATCGGCAAACTGAACGAAATGCTCGTCAGCCGCGCTTTGCAGGTTCGTTTGACCGGCGAAGCTAAACAGTGGCTGATAAAGAAAACTTGCGCCGACCGCAGTTACGGAGCGCGACCTTTGAAACGCGCTTTGCAGAAAAACGTCGAAGATGAATTGTCCGAAGCGTTGATTCAAGGCGATTTGAGCGGTGAAAGTTTAGTCGAAGTTTACCCGGAAAACGATAAGCTAGTCTTCCGGGCAATTCGGCTCGAAGAACTCGAAGACGCGCTTTTCGAAACGGTTTAATCGAAATTTTCAAACGAAAGAAAGGCAAAAAACGGGCTGACGATTCCCGTATTTTGCCTTTCGCCTTTTTATTTTTCAGCGGTTTATCTGTATAATTCGGAAGTTTGTTGGCAAGAAACGCACCGTTCAAGCAACCAAGACTTTGAGAGCCGAATCAAAGTTCGCGTATCAAGCCAACGAGAAGACCTTTTTAATTTATACATTTTGAGATTATTTACTTTGAATTCGACGGCGTGCGCCGCGATTTCACGGAATTATAAGGAACACGGTTTTATGCACATTCTTCGCTTGTTCGGGCTTTTTACATTGGTTTTTCTGCTTTCGACCTCCCCTGCGACAGCCGCCGATGAAAAAGCGAAAAATACTCCGATGACGGCATCGGCTATCAAACAGCAGCAACTTATCGAATCGGTTGACATTCAGGGCAATCGCCGTCTGCGCGACGAAGATTTGCTTTACTACATCAAGACCCGACCGGGCGATGTCTATAATCAGGCGCAGCTCGAACGCGATTTGAAAGAACTTTTATCTTTAAACTTTTTCGATAAAATCAAAACTCGCGTGTTAACCGAAGAAGGTGTGCGCGGCGGTATCAACGTCATTTTTGAAGTCGCCGAACTGCCGATTATCCGGGATTTGCAATTTGAAGGTTTGAAAGCCGTTCCCGAATCCGATGTCTTAAAGGCGTTCCGCGAACAGCGCGTCGGCATTTCCAAAGAAGCCGTTTACGATCCGGTGAAAGCGCGCAATGCGATCCGTATTCTCCGCGAACAACTCGCCTCGAAAGGTTTTCCGAACGCGAAAATCGAAGTCAAAGAAGAGGAAGTTTCGGCGACTTCGACGGCGATTACTTTCGTCGTTGACCAGGGCAATCGCTCGCGCATCGTGGACATCGAATTTGAGGGCAACGAAGTTTTCAGAGACGGCGAACTGCAAAATCAACTATTGCTCGTCAAAGAAACCGGCTTGATTTCGCGCTTCAAAGGAACCGATATTTTAGATTTGCGAAAACTACAATACGATTTACAGAAAAACGTGCGGCAGTATATGTTTTCCAAAGGCTATTTCCAGGCGCGAATCGGCGAGCCGCAAGTGGTCGGTTTAGGCTATAAACGAACCGGCGTTCCGGTTTTGGGCGTTTTGCCGCTGCCGCTGGTTTCCTCGAAAGACGATACTTTGAAAATTATCATTCCCGTCACGGAAGGCAAAATTTTCCGCGTCGGCGAATTGAAAGTCGAAGGCAATTCCATCTTTTCCGAAGCGCAGATTCTCGCCGGTGTCGGTTTGCAGAAAGGCGAAATCGCCGACGGCAAACGGCTTCAGGAAGGCGTTTACGAAAATCTGAAAAAGGCTTACGGCGCACAGGGTTTCGTTTTGTATAACGCCGAATTCGACCCGGAATTTAAAGACAATCCGGCGAATCCGAAAGAAGGCATCGTGGATATTAAAATCACGATTGACGAAGGCAAGCAGTTCCGGTTGCGGCGGCTCGAATTTGCGGGCAACACGTTCACCCGCGACAAAGTTCTGCGCCGCGAATTTCTGATTAACGAAGGCGACATTTACAACCAGCAATCGCTCGAATACTCGATTCTGCGCCTTAATCAAACCGGCTATTTCGATCCTTTGGACAAAGACAAAGATGCCGAAATTCGCACGAACGAAGAACAGGGCGACGTTGATTTAATCATCAGCGTTAAAGAAAAAGGCAGACAGCAGATTTCCTTTAACGGCGGCATTTCCGGCATCGGCGGTTCGTTTTTCGGGCTGGAATACTCGACCAACAATCTTCTGGGGCGCGGCGAAGTTCTCTCGTTTCAATTCGGGTTGGGCAATCGTCAGCGAAGTTTCCAGTTTTCATACCAGAATCCGTATTTCCGCGACCGCCCGATTTCCGTCGGGTTTTCGTTATTCGTCAGTCGTTACAGCTTTTTCGGTCAGGGAACATTCCTATCGCAAAATCAGGAATTGATCGCCAGCGCGAGCAATCAGTTCGCTTCTCAGACGGTTAACTCGGACAATCTTTTTACGCAAAGTACTTACGGCGGATCGGTTTTTGCGACCGCGCCGCTGTCGGAATTTCTGCCGAAACGCGCTTTTTCCAGACTCTCGCGCATCGGCGTAACTTATCAAATTTCGGCGACGACGATCAGCGATCCGAAAGTTAACGGCGCGGGCAACACGGCGACGAGAGTTCCCATAATTTTCGCCCAGCCGAACATTATTACCAGTCGCATCACGCCGACCTTCGTTTTCGATTCGAGACAGCCGTCGGCAAACGGCATTGACACTCTGAGCGGAACGTCAATCTCCGCGTCCGTCGGTTTAGCGGGTTTGGGCGGCGATGTCCGCACATATCAGCCGACCGTCAGCTACACGCAATTTATTCCGGTGCGGCGCAAACGCTCGAAAAACCCGGAAGTTTTCGGCTTTCGTCTGCAAGCGGGAACGGTCGGCAGCTTCGGTATCAATAATAAGATTAAAAACGCCAATTCGCTGGCGTTCGTCGGCGGCGTTCCGCTTTACGAACGCTATTTTCTCGGCAGTGAATATGACATTCGCGGCTACGAAACGCGCTCGCTCAGTCCGATTGCGCCTTACAACAGTTTCGTCACCAGCCGAAACGTCAGCGTAGCGACGAACGCCACCGGAACTGCTCTCACGTCGCCGCTCATCAACAGTGAACTAGCCGCCGAACTCGCGCAGTTCGGAACTTTCACCGGCGCGGGCGGAACAAATTCGGCGGCACTTCAGCCGGACTTTCAATTGATCGGCGGCGACACTCAGCTACTGGGCAATTTCGAGTATCGTGTGCCGATTTTCGGTCCCATCTCGTTAGCCGCTTTCGCGGACATCGGAACGGTTTTCAACCTGCGTAAAACGGGAACGCAAAACGTCAACAGTAACTTTCTGCCGGATGATACTTTCCTGCAGCCGGGAACATTAACATTATTGCTTCAACGAAAAAATCCGGCACTTCCGCAGCCTGAAATCGGAGTTAACAGTCTCTTATTCCTGAATAATCGTTTGGTAACCACCTTTGAATTGCAGCGGCTTATCAATGTCAACAGTCCTGATTTACAGCTTATTCAGCCGCTGTATCTGCGGGGCGAGGCACAGACGAACGCCCAACTGCTGGTTAACGAAGCGGCGTTTAATAAGTTCGGCGATTACCGGGCGAGCGTCGGAATGGAACTGCGCGTTCAGGTTCCGGTCGTCAACGTGCCGTTTCGCTTGATTTATTTTTACAATCCGAACGGCAAATTCGGTCAGACTAAAGAATTGCCCGGCTTGTTTCTGCCCGGCAAACGCAGCGGATTTCGCTTTACGGTCGGCAGAACATTTTGACAATGGTAATGGTGAATAATGAATTGAATCTGTCAATGGCTATCTAATTCACCATTCACAATTCACAATTCACAATTCACAATTCACCATTACATTGACAGATTGACAGACGGCGTTTAATTGAACTACTATTGCTTTTTTTCAACATTTCTCGAAAAAGCAAGCAACAATTTCCAAAATTTCAGATTCTAAAAAAGCACAATCAGAAAAAGCGACACACGCCTTTTTTATAAGTTAAGGAGTATTACAAAACAATGAAAACATTTCGTTCAATCGCCGCCGCTTTTATCTTCGCGGCAATCCTAGCAGTTTCGGGCTTCGCCCAAACCGCGAACCCGGCAGCGGCGGGCAAGGTCGCCGTCATCAACACGCAGGCGTTCGACACCGATAAAGGTGGCATCGCCAAATACGTCGGCGCGATGAATACGCTCGAAGGCGAGTTAAAAGGCGACATCACCGCCCTGCAAACGATCAGCACAAAACTTCAGTCCCTGCAAACCGAACTCGAAGACCTTCAGAAACGAGCAGCAGAAACAAACCCGAAGGTTCCTGTTGACCCGGTTAAACTTCGAGCGACGGCACAAACCAAATACGAAGAATTTCAAACTCTGCAAACCGAATTCAAACGCAAGCAGGAAGATTACAAAGCCAAAGCCGAACGCCGCGAACTGGCGATAATGGGACCGATTCGTCAGGACATCGGCAACGCTTTGCAGGAATTCGCCAAGAAAAACGGTTATATGATGATTCTCGATGCCGCCAAACTCGACAGTGCGGGATTGCTTTTGGCGTTCGATGACAAATACGACGCGACCAAAGATTTCATCGCTTTCTACAACACGCGCCCGACAACAACGGCGGTCAAGTAAATCGGCGGTAAAAACTAAAAGTCAGAAAATCAGAAGTCGGCGTTTGAATCGCCGACTTCTGATTTTTGGTTTGAGAGGAGTGCAAACTTTTTTCCGCAATCGAATTAAGTTATTATGTTTCAGACAAATAACCGTTTATAATCGCCGCCTATGAGCATTTTGGATTCACGCGCCATTCAGGAAATTCTGCCGCACCGTTACCCGTTTTTGCTGGTTGATAAAATCATCGAACTCGACCCGCGAACGCGCATCGTCGGCATCAAACAGGTTACGTTCAACGAATACTTTTTTCAGGGGCATTTCCCGGACGCGCCCGTGATGCCGGGAGTTTTGCAGATCGAAGCGTTGGCGCAGGTCGGCGCGATTCTCGCCCTGCGCGAGTTTGAAGACCGGCAGAATAAGATTCCGTTTTTCAGCGGCATAGACAAAGCGCGTTTTCGCCGTCCGGTCGTGCCGGGCGACACGCTCGTTTTGGAAGTCGTCGCGCTCAGAATCGGCAGCCGCGTTCAGAAAATGCAGGGCATCGCCAGAGTTGACGGGCAAATCACCGCCGAAGCTGAAATTATGTGCATTCTCGGCGACCGCCAAACAGGAGAAACGAAATAATATGCAGCCAGTCAACATTACCACCAACGAAGCGATTTTTTATGCGTCCGTCGTTCACGCCGTTCTCGGATTTCTGCTCGGCTTGATTCCGTTAATTACCGGATTTCTTAAAAAAGAAAAAAGCTACGGCGTTTTCGGCTTTCTCGGCTCGCTCGTCGGCGGCGCGATTCTCGGTTTATTTTTATCGCTGCCCGTCGCCGTAATTTTCACCTGGCTGATTTTAAGAAAATCAAAACAAGCGTCTGCCGAAGCGGGCGAACTCGGCGAAAATCCGGTTGCTGCCGAAGTCGAAAACCTCGAAAACCGTTAACTCCTGTTATGTCATCATTTATTCACGAAACGGCGGTTGTCAGCCCGCATGCCAAACTCGGCGCAGACTGCTACATCGGCGCGTTTTCAATCATCGGCGATGCAGTTGTTTTAGGCGACCGCATTCGTCTCAAATCGCACGTCGTCATTGACGGCGCAACTGAAATCGGCGACGACACGCGCATCTATCCGTTCGTCTCCATCGGACTCGCGCCGCAGGATTTGAAATACGGCGGCGAAGCTACGCGCACCGAAATCGGCAAGCGCAATCACATTCGAGAATTCGTGACTGTTCATCGCGGCACAAAAGGCGGCGGCGGTTTGACGAAAATCGGTGACGACAATTTGTTGATGGCGCAGGCGCACGTCGCGCACGATTGTCACATCGGAAATGAAGTTATAATGGCAAACGCTGCGACCTTAGCCGGACACGTCGAAATCGCTGACCGCGCCAACATCGGCGCATATTCCGGCGTTCACCAATTCTGCCGAATCGGACTCGAAGCCTTTGTCGGCGGCTATTCGGTCGTCGTCAAAGACGCGCCGCCGTTCGCCACCATTCAAGGCAATCACGCCAAGTGCTACGGCTTAAACCGCGTCGGAATGAAACGTCGCGGCTACGCCAAAGAATCCATCGAAAAGCTGCACCGCGCATATCATTTATTGCTTTCCGCCAAACTCAATACGTCGCAAGCCGTCGAAAAAATCAAGGTGGAAATCAAGGACTGCGCCGAAGTTGATCTGCTCGTCGAATTTATCGAATCGTCGAAACGCGGAATCGTGAAATGAGAGTTTCAGGTTTCCGCGTTTCAGGTTTCAGGTTTAGTTTTTTTGCTCCAAACATTGAATCGTGAATTCTGTATCTTAAACCTTGAACCTGAAACCTTGAACCTGAAACCTTGAACTCACCCTCCCGCTTGAAAAAGTCTCATCAAAGCGGTTTCTTCCGGCTCAAATTCGACTTGCGCGAGTTTGATGGCGCGTTTCTTTCTTCTTCCAAATTCGGCGAGCGTCAAACCCAATTCATAAGATTTCAGAACCGTCGGATGAATATATGAGGCACGGCAGACGGTCGGCGTGTTGCCGAGTTGTTCGGCGACTTTTTTCACGGCTCTGACGATGTTTTTTTTCAGGGTTTTCTCTTCTTCCGCCGCGCCGATTTCCGCCAAGGTCATCGCGGCGAGCAGCGTTCCGCCCCAGGTTCTGAAATCTTTGGCGGAAAAGTCCGGCGTGGTGATTTCCTTTAAATAATTGTTGATGTCGCTCGGTTTAATCGGACGCGGTTTGCCCGTTTCATCCAGATAATTGAACAATTTTCGCGCTCCGCCGATTGCCTTTAAATCCTGCATCACCGTCGCTAACTCTTTATCAACCAAAATTTTTCGGTGCGCGATATGATGTTTGCCGACGAAGTTGAAAACCAATTTCCCGCCGCGCTCGACCGACAGATGCCGGTTCTGCAAAGTCGTAATGCCGTAAGTTTTATACTGTTTGACGCTTTTTTCCGTGCCGACGCGAATATACAGTGAATTTATCAGCCGCATCATCACGGCTAAAACCTTTTCACGCGGAAAACCTTCGAGCGCGAGATGTTCGCTGGTTATTTGCCGAAGTTTCGGCAAATATTCGCCGAACTTTTCGATTTTCAGGAACTTCTTTTTTTCCTGTTTCTCCCTAAATTTCGGGTTGTATAGATATTGAACGCGCCCGTTCGTGTCCATTCCGAGAGCCTGCAAATCGCCGTTCGCCGTCGGCGAAATCCGAACGTGTTTCCAGGCGGGCGGAATGACGAGCGATTTGATTCTTTCCAAACTCGTTTCGTCTTTGATTGCTGCGCCGCTTTTGTCGAAGTATTTGAATCCTTTCGACTTTGCGCCGCGCCTTTGCCACCACTTCCCGCGCTTTCCCGTTTCGATGCTCAAACGCGCTTTTTCAATGTCAAAAATC
>JAYVGL010000222.1:0-8304 GCA_043772175.1 Pyrinomonadaceae bacterium
ACGCGACCCTCTTTTTTACCGGCGGTCGCCAATCCTTTTTTACGAAGAATCTCGACGGCTTGATTTTCGTCGCCGTTCGCTTCCACTAAAGCCGCTTTACATTCCATCATTCCCGCGCTAGTTTTTTCGCGCAGGGCTTTGACCGCGCTTGCTGTGATTTCTGCCATAATTACTCCAAAAGTTTAATAATTGATACTTAGTTTATAAAAAAGCGCAGCCCGTTTTCAAACCAACGAAAATAAGCCGCGCTTTCAAGATAAAAATTGTTTATTTAGCGAGCAGTCGCTTCATTTGATGTTTCCGGCGGTTCCTCGCCAACAGTTTCGACTTCCGATTTAATTTCTTCGGTTTTGCCGGTTGCGCCGTCAACGGGCGCGGCACTCGCCGCCGGTTGGACATCATCAACATTCGTCGCGTCGGCAGTTGCAAAGGATTGATCGGCAACTTGAATCGAAGGTTCGGTTACGTTTGCCGTTTCCGCCGCCTCTGCCTCGCCCGCTTCATCAGTTTGAGTTTCAGCACCGCCGCCGCTTCCTTCGGTCGCCACTTGCTGACCTTCGAGAATCGCGTCCGCAATCCGTGAAGCAAACAGGCGAATCGCCCGAAGCGCATCGTCGTTGCCCGGAATAACCTGTTCGATTCCTTCGGGCGAGCAGTTCGTATCAACGACCGCGACCACCGGAATGTTCAGGCGATTGGCTTCGGCGACCGCGATGTCTTCTTTGCGAACGTCAATGACGAAAAGCATATCCGGCAAGCCGTTCATATCTCTGATGCCGCCGAGATTTTTCATCAAACCTTCGTGATCGCGGTCGAGTTCGAGCCGCTCTTTTTTCGTTAACATCTCGAAACGCCCGTCTTCCTTCATCGCTTCGATGTCGCGCATTTTCTTGACCGATTTTTGCACGGTCTGATAATTCGTCATCAATCCGCCAAGCCAGCGATTGTTAATGTAAAATTGCCCGCAACGTTCGGCTTCTTCCTTAATGGCTTCCTGCGCCTGTCGTTTCGTGCCGACGAACAGGACTTTCATTTTCGGACGCTCGGTAACGGCTTCCTGAACGTAGGAAAGCGCGTCGCGGAAAAGTTTCTGCGTTTTTTGCAGGTCGATAATATAAATGCCGTTGCGCTCTCCGAAAATGTATTCTTTCATTTTCGGATTCCAACGGCGAACCTGATGCCCAAAGTGAACGCCCGCTTCGAGCAGTTCTTTCATCGTAACTGTTGCCAAAATTAAAATCTCCTTAACACTTATTGGTTTTTGTATTCGCCGAAATCGGATTGATAAACCAACGAATTCCGGCAATGGGTTGTTCGGTTATCAGTTAGCAGTCGACAGTTATCACCAAATTTTTGCGACAACTGTTGACTGCTAACTGATAAACGTGAAAAATTATCGTTTCGAGAATTGGAATCTCGCTCGTGCGCCTTTCTGTCCGTATTTTTTACGTTCTTTCTTGCGCGGATCGCGGGTCACGAATCCGGCTTTTTTCAGAGCCGAACGCAAATCTACATTGTATTCAAGCAATGCGCGAGTGATTCCGTGGCGAATCGCGCCGGCTTGTCCGGCTGAACCGCCACCCGCAACATTGACTAAAATGTCGAATTTGCCGGTCGTATCGGTAAGTCGAAGCGGCTGATGAATAATCATCCGCAAAGTTTCGTTCGGAAAATAGTTTTCAAATTCGCGGCGATTGACTTTAATCGCGCCGCTACCCGGACGAAGATAAACCCGCGCCGTCGAAGTTTTGCGTCGTCCCGTTCCGTAATACTGAATGTCTGCCATAATTTGGATTGCTGGTTTCGGGTTGCTGGTTTCCGACTAGAAACTAGAAACCCGAAACTGATTTTAAGTCGTTTCGATTTCGATTGCTTCGGGGCTTTGCGCTGCGTGTCGGTGGTCGCCTTCAGCGTAAACTTTCAGTTTTTTCACCATCGCCTTGCCGAGTTTCGTTTTCGGCAACATACCTTTGACGGCGAGTTCGATGACACGCTCCGGTTTGTTGATGAACATATCTTTCACCGAAGTCTCACGAAGTCCGCCCGGATAAAGCGTGTGATAGCGATAAACTTTCTGTTCATTCTTTGAACCTTTAAAAACCGCGTGTTTGGCATTGATAACGACGACGTGATCGCCCATATCCAAAAACGGCGTGTAAGCCGGATTGTTTTTGCCCGACAGCATTCGCGCGATTTCCGTCGCCAAACGCCCGACGGTTTTGCCTTTTGCGTCAACCACGAACCATTTGCGGTTTTCCGCCAAACCTTTTCCGCTTGGGAAGTAAGTACTCATAATAGTCTTGCCCTGTATAGATTTTCGCCAAAACGCGAACTGTCAGAATATCTAAAAAAGATTTTTGCGTCAAGCAACCAAAGGCTTTTTAGAAGTTAAACCCGAATCTCTGCCCCGCCAAAATCAAACCGATGATGGTTTTCGCGTCTTCAATGCCTTCCTGCCTGATCGTTTCAAAGACCTGCGGAAACGTAAATCTCTTGACTTCAATCAGTTCGTCAGCTTCCAAATTCTGCGCCGTTTCCGTTAATTCGGTCGCCAAAAAGACGAACATTTTTTCCGATAAGAATCCGGGCGAAACGTAAAATTCCGTTAATTTCTCGATCTTTTTCGCCGTTACGCCGATTTCTTCCTCTAATTCCCGCGCCGCACCCGCTTTTGCGTCTTCGCCTTTTTCGAGCGAACCGGCGGGAATTTCCCAAAGATATTTTCCGGCGGCGTGGCGATATTGTTTGACGAGGGCGACGGTTTTGTCGGCGAAAACGGGAACGACCACCGCGCTGCCGTGGTGCAAAATGATTTCACGTTGATATTCAACCTCGCCTTCGCGGATTGAATCGAGCGAGACTTCAAAAATTCTGCCTTTGTAAATTGATTCGGTTGAGATAATTTCAGGTTTCATTGGTTAGATTTGTATAAAGAAACTTAACAGGACGGACAGGATGTGCAGGATAAATCAATTTCTTTTAATTCTGTGAATCCTGACCGTTCTTTTAGATTTCTTTGTTCTCTAAAATTTATTTCTCGTTCAAAAAATCGCGCACCTTTTTCATATCGTCCCACACTTCACGTTTTTTCGTCGGGTCGCGCAAAAGATATGCCGGGTTAAACGTCGGCATAAACATCAAGCCGTCAATTTCGTGAAATTCGCCGCGCACTTTGGAAATCGACTGTTTCGTATTTAACAAAGATTTCGTCGGTGTATCTCCAAGTAATAAAACGACTTTTGGCTTGACGACGGTGAGTTCGCGCCAAACGAACGGCGTGAAAAATTTCATCAATTCCGGCGTAATTTCGTCTCCGGCGGAAATATATTTGACGATATTGGTCAGGTAAGTATTGGCGCGACTCAACCCGATTGAGGTTAGAATTCGATTTAACAAATCGCCTGTCGGACCTTGAAAAGGCTTTTCCGCGTCAGCGTCCGGCGGTCCCGGCGACTCGCCGACGACGGCAATCGTCGCGTTGACATCGCCCTGCGAGAAAACGAAAAAACGGTTCGCTAATTCAGGGATTGACTTGGCTTTTTCAATCATTTCCGCCTTGATTTCCGCAAGCGTCTCACTCGGCGCGTTCAATTCCCAACTGCCGTTAAATAAATCGCTTTGCATAAAAGTCAGCCTTTCAACTTATTGATTTCGTCGCGCACTTTTTTCATATCTTCCCAAACTTCGCGCTTTTTCGACGGGTCGCGCAGAAGATACGCCGGATGAAAAGTCGGCATTACTTTAACACCGAAATAATCCTGAAACTCGCCGCGAATTTTCGATATGCCTACTTTCGTTTCGAGCAGATTTTGACACGCCGTGTTACCCATTACGACGATCACTTTCGGGCGCACGACCGATATTTCGCGCATTAAAAACGGCTTGCAGGTTCGCGCTTCGGGCAGCGTCGGCGCACGATTTCCCGGCGGGCGACAGCGGTTGATGTTGCCGACGAAGACATCTTCGCGTTTCAGCCCGATTGATTCGATAATTTTGTTCAAAAGCTGCCCGGAACGTCCGACAAACGGTATGCCCTGCGTGTCTTCATCCGCGCCCGGAGCTTCGCCGACGAACATCAAATCGGCGTTTGTATTTCCCGTGCTGTGGACGATTTTGGTGCGCCCTTCGTGGAGCGGACAGCGCGTGCAGTTGCCGATGTCGGCGCGAATTTCCTCAATCGTTTCGCTCGATTCCGGCAGCGTCGGCGTAACGTCGCCGAATAAAGACGGCATTTCTTCGGTTGTAGTTTTCATTGGCATCTCAATTTCTCCGGCTGGTTCGTCTGATTTATTTGATACAAAAGAATTGCGTTTCGGCAGTGTCGGCAAACGCGATAATTTAGTTGATTCCAGAAGACTGCGCCGCGACGACGCGCCTTGATTTGCGGCAGACGGTTTTGCCGTTTCGGTTTTCGGCATTTGAAAATCAGTCGGCACGAATCTTTCCAGTCTTTCCTGCGGAATCGCGGTCGGTGCAGTTATAGATTTTGAAGTCTGAACTTTGACATTTGAAAGATTTATTTCCGGCAAATCAACCGCCAAATTTTCCGCGCCGAGTTCCTGCAAATACAAAATTTGCTCTTTCACGTCAGCCAACAATGTCGAAAATTCGCCGTTCATTTACTTTTGCCTTAATTTTATCACTTCGTCCAGTATCTTGTCTGCCAATTCGCGCTTCGACATCAGCGGCAATTCAATTTCATTGCCGCGGGTGATAATCGTCGCAATGTTCGTGTCGGTGTTAAAACCCGCGCCTTTTTTCGTGATGTCGTTGGCGACGACTAAATCGAGATTTTTCCTGTCCATTTTGGATTTCGCGTAATTGACGACATCGTTCGTTTCCGCCGCGAAACCGACGACTAATAAGTTACCGTGCCGGTTTTGTGAAACATTCGACAGTATATCCGGCGTTTTTTCGAGTTCCAGCGTTAAAACTTCCTGATTCGTCTTTTTTATTTTGAAATCGGCGACATTTTTCGGACGGTAGTCGGCGACCGCCGCCGCGCCGATAAAGATAGATGATTCGGGCAATTTTCCCATCACCGCCTGAAACATCTCTTCGGCGGAAATCGCTCGAATCACTTCGACGTTCTCCGGCGGTTCGACTTTCGTTACGCCGCAGACGACCGTTACTTTCGCGCCGCGTTTGCGTGCCGCGTCCGCCATCGCAAAACCCATTTTTCCCGACGAATGATTCGAGATAAACCGCACCGGATCAATTGCTTCGAGCGTTCCGCCGACGGTCATTAAGATTTTCTCTCCGAGTAAATCTTTCGGTTTCAGATTCCAGATTCCAGATTCCAGATTATCTACTTCTTCGCTTTCCAATCTGAAATCTGGAATCTGGAATCTGAAACTCAGCACTTGCGCCGCGATGTTCTCGACATCTTCCAACTTTCCCGTGCCGACGGTTTTGCAGGCTAATTCGCCCGCCGTCGGTTCGATAAAACGAACGCCGTCGGCTTTTAATTTTTCGACATTTCTCTGTGTCGCCGCGTGATTCCACATCGTTACGTTCATCGCGGGCGCAATCATCACGGGCGCGTTCGATGCGAGATAAGTCGAACTTAAAAAATCGTCGGCGATGCCGTTGGCGAATTTGGCGATGATATTCGCCGTCGCCGGAACGATTAAAAGCAAATCTATATTCTGCGAAAAATTGATGTGAGCAATCGGATCGGGATTTTCTTTTTCGTAGTCGTCAACCAAAACATAATTTTCCGTCAGAGCGCGAAACGTCAGCGGCTGAATAAATTCCGTCGCGTGTTTCGTCATCGCCACGCGAACTGTGCAGCCGGATTTTTGCAAAAGCCGCAAAACTTCAATCGCCTTATAAGCCGCAATGCCGCCACAAACGCCCAAACCGACGCGGAATTTTTTATCGGAATCGTTCATACAAAATCGCATACGAGTTTAGCATTTAGTTTTTACCAGCCAAAATTGTGAAACGAAACATTATTGATCGCCGTGAGGCACAATAAAGTTCGCGGAAATTTGTGTTAGAATTTCCAGAGTTAAATTTTGAATCGGCAGAGAAAAGATGATTAAAAATCAAGTCCTTGAACAACCGAATCTGTTTGACGCGCCGCCGGAAAATATCGAAATCGAAACTGTTTTACTGTTTGCGTTAGGAGAATTTCAGTCGCGCGGAAAAGTTTTAGCCGAAAGGGAGTTGCCGCTTGATCGTCTGCGCGGCGCGTTCAAGCGAGCTTCGGAGAAGTTCGCCGCCAAAGAGGATTCCGACGAGGAAATCGCCGAAGGTTTGGAGAAACTCGGCTCGAAAATCGTCAAAGTTCCGAATTTTGTCGCCAAACATCCGTTTCGCGTAACCGTTTCAAAGGATTTGGCTGAAAAAGCGAAAATCTTTTATCAAAAGTCTCTCGAAAATGATTGAAGAAGAAAAATCCCAACCTGATTTGTGGCGTTACGTCGAAAAACATCGCGCACCGATTGAAAAGTCTCTGCGCGAATTTCTGCCACTCGCGCCGACGGCGATTTCCACCGAATTTAATGAAGCAGTCGAATACGCCTTGTTTTCCGGCGGGAAACGTCTGCGTCCGGTTTTGACTTTGCTCGGTGCGGAATTGGTCGGCGGGAAAACGGACGCGCTTTTCCCGGCGGCGATTGCCGGAGAATTCGTTCATACGAGTTCGCTGATTTTCGACGATTTGCCGTGTATGGACAACGCTTCGGAGCGGCGCGGGAAAACTTCTCTGCACGAAAAATTCGGCGAAGGTTTGGCGGTTCTGGTCGGCATCGGGTTTTTGAACGCGGCTTACGCGCTTGTTTTCGTCAACCACCGCGAAACGCCCGAACGGGCAATGCAGGCACACGCCGAAATCGTCGAATGCGTCGGCGCGTCGGGAATGGTCGGCGGGCAGTCGGTTGATTTGGCTTTGGCGAAAAGCGCGGGCGCAGATTACGCATCGAACGCGGAATATGAATCGGTCAGAAATTTGAAAACTTCGGCTCTGATGCGGCTTGCTTTGAGAGTCGGCGCAATTTTGGCGGGCGCAAATCAATTCCAACTCGCGCATTTGTCGCGGTTTGCCGGATTGCTCGGCGACGCTTATCAATTGAGCGACGACTTAATTGATTTAGAAGAAGACGGCGAAATCTTCAAAGAAGGCAAAACCTTTGCCATCGAGGAATCCGAGACGGCGCGGCTGAAGTTAAAAACGATTATCGAAGAAGCCAAACGACTTCTGATTGACAATTTTCCGCCGAACGAAGCGCGAACTTGTCTGATTCAACTGACGGACTATTTAGCAGCAAGAAAAGCGTAAAACATTTCCATCAATAATGTCTCCAGAATTAGAAAAAGCCTACGAATACTGCGAAAGCATCACCAAAACTCACGCCAAAAGTTTTTATTTCGCCGCTAAATTTCTGCCTAAACATAAACGCCGCCCGATTTACGCTTTATATGCTTTGTGCCGGAGTGTTGACGACGAAGTTGACGAAATCGGCGAAAACAACGAAGCCGCCGCCATCGCCGCCGTTGAGAAATGGCAGCGTAAACTCGAAGAAATCTACGAAGACAAATCGAAAACGAGAAACGAGAAACCGGAAACCGAAAATCTCGTTTTTATCGCTTGGCGCGATTTACTGCAAACCTACAAAATCCCGAAAAAACTGCCGCTTGAATTGATGCAGGGCGTTTTGATGGACACGCACCTTAAACGCTACGAGACTTTCGACGAGCTTTACGTTTATTGTTATCGCGTCGCTTCGACGGTCGGACTGATGTCGTCGGAGATTTTCGGTTATACGGAAGATGTAACTCTGGAATATGCCGAAGCGTTGGGAATTGCGATGCAGTTGACGAACATTCTGCGCGATGTCAAAGAAGACGCGGCGATGGGCAGAATTTATCTGCCGCAGGAAGATTTGCGGAAATTTGATGTGTCGGAAAAACAGATTTTCGATCACAAATGCGACGAGAATTTCGTCGCGCTGATGAAATTCCAAATAAGTCGCGCCAGAGATTTTTACCGCCAATCCGAAAATGGAATTCCGCTCTTGGAAAAAGACACACGGTTTACGGTTTTGCTGGCATCAAGGATTTACGCACGGATTTTAGATGAAATCGAACGGCAGAATTACGACGTTTTCCGTCAACGCGCTCACACGACTTTTTCGCAAAAATTGCGGCTGATTCCCAAAATCTGGCGGGAAGCGAAGAAAATTTAGCCGCAGAGAACACGGAGTTCACAGAAATTTTTTTGGCATCCGACCGTTAAAGCGGGTTTTATTATTTTTGCAGAAGTCCGCCCGAAGTAAGCGCGCAACCGCCGCCGCGCCC
>JAYVGL010000223.1:0-40440 GCA_043772175.1 Pyrinomonadaceae bacterium
CGCCTACAAATCAACGGCGAACGGGACGGAACCGCAGCGAGTATTCGGGGCGGCGGGCGACATTCCGACGGCGCGGGCGGCGCAGTATCCGCTCCCGTAGTTCATCGTCTAGAACACGCCCGACACTTTGTGAAAGTTTTTTTACAAAGTGTCGGCATTCGATTAAAACTAAACACAAAATAATAAGCGCGACTCAAATTGAGTCGCGCTTTTCTACCGTTTGTTTTCAGTAAAACCTATTCGTCGTTTTGCGATTCCCGTTCGTAAGCCTTGACGATCATCTGAACGAGCTTGTGGCGCACCACGTCTTTGTCGTTAAAATGCACGAACCCGATTTCGTCAATGCCCTGCAAAACTCTTTCGGCTTCGCGCAGACCGCTGCGCTGCCCGCGCGGCAGATCAACCTGTGTAACGTCGCCGGTAACGACGACTTTCGAGCCGAAACCGATGCGCGTCAAAAACATTTTCATCTGCTCGCCGGTCGTGTTCTGCGCTTCATCCAGAATAATAAAAGCGTCCGCCAGCGTCCTACCGCGCATGAATGCCAGCGGCGCGATTTCGATAATGCGTTTTTCGAGCATTTTCGTGACGCGCTCGTTGTCCACCAGATCGAACAGCGCGTCATAGAGCGGGCGCAAATAAGGATCAACTTTGTCCTGCAAATCGCCGGGGAGAAAGCCGAGTTTTTCGCCGGCTTCGACCGCCGGACGAGTTAAAATTATCCGCGTTACTTGTTTGGAGAAAAGTGCCTGCACCGCCAGAGCGACCGCGAGAAAAGATTTTCCCGTTCCCGCCGGACCGATTCCGAAAGTCAAATCCTTGTCTTGAATCGTTTCGATATAGCGGCGTTGATTGAAAGTTTTCGGGGCGACGGCTTTCTTGCCCGATGGATTGAACCGCGCTTTGGTGAAATAATCTTTCAGCGAATAAGCGCGGTCTTCGGCGATTTGTTTGAAGGCATCGCGCAGTTCTTTGTCGGTGAAAGAATTTCCTTCGTGGAAAAGTTCCGAAAAATCTTTCAGAATTTGTTCGACGGTTTGGATGTTGTGCGGGTCGCCGTCAATGGTGATTTCGTTGCCGCGTGCGCTGATGGAAATGTCGAGCAGCGTTTCGAGATATTTTAGATTTTGGTCTTGAACGCCGAAAAGCGTGTTCAAACCGCGCGGCGGAAGTTCGATTTTTTTTTGGTTGCTCAAATTTTGTGTTTGTTCCTCTGGTGAAATTTTTCTACTATATGTCGAGGCTACTAAATGACGTAAACGGTGTCAACGAAAAATTTTCAAAAAATTAACACCTTCCGGCGTTAGATTTCTTGCTAAGGAATTTCGATTTGTGTCATCCTACATTTATCGGAAAATTCTATACGGCAAAAGTATCTCTAAAGATTTACGATTGCTGAAGACAAGGGCTTTTGAAGTTTAAAGGGAGGTTCGAGATGACTAACGGCGAAGCACGAGTGTTAGAAACCGACGCGGTTATTTTTGTCCGGGATTTGAATCGAGAAAGAGTTCAGATAGATTCGGCAATCGAAAAAACCAGCGGTGTAAAGTTCGAGGAGGCAACAAAAAAACTCGATATTAAAAAAAGATTCGCAAGATTCAAAAAATCTCTGCGAAAGCGGTCGGTCAGTATTTTATAAAAGAGGAGGGCGCGAATATGCCGCAGGGAGACAAATCGAAATATACGGACAAACAAAAACGGCAAGCCGAACACATCGAGGAAACTTATAAAGAACAAGGCGTAGCGGAAGAAAAAGCCGAAGAAATCGCTTGGTCAACCGTCAATAAACAGGACGGCGGCGGAAAATTGAGTGGTGCGGGGCGCAAAAAATCTTCGACTAAAAAAAGCTGAAGCATCGGTTTGTTTCAACTGATATTGTCTCAATAAGCGGAAAGATGATTTTTCATCTTTCCGCTCTTGTTTTAACTGAAAACACTCGTTTGTAATTCAGCCGACTTTTTTCGATTAAATTATTATGAAACAATAAAATTATGCAGAGTCCGAAAAAACATACCAACAGTTTAATCAACGAAACATCGCCGTATCTGCTTCAGCACGCGCACAATCCGGTTGAGTGGTTCGCCTGGAACGATGAAGCGTTTCAGAAAGCCAGACTCGAAGATAAGCCGATTTTAATCAGCATCGGCTATTCGGCGTGTCATTGGTGTCACGTGATGGAACACGAATCGTTTGAAGACGAAGCCACCGCCGCCGTGATGAACGAACATTTCGTTAACATCAAAATTGATCTGGAAGAACGTCCCGACGTTGACCAGATTTATATGAAATTCGTGCAGATGACGACGGGCAGCGGCGGTTATCCTTTGAATGTTTTTCTTACGCCCGACAAATTGCCGTTTTTCGGCGGAACTTATTTTCCGCCCGTCAATCGCTACAATATGCCGAGTTTTCAGCGCGTTCTATTGAGCATCGCCGATGCGTGGCGCGATAAACGCGATGAATTGCTCCATTCGGCGAACGATATTACCGGCGAAATCCGGCGCGTCGGTCTGGCGGAAACGGCGGGCGAAAATCTGAATTCAGAGCAACTCGACAACTCATTTAACAGTTTCGTCAAAACTTTCGACGCGGCGAACGGCGGTTTCGGTGGTGCGCCGAAGTTTCCGCCGCCGATGTCGCTGGAATTTTTACTGCGTTATTATCACCGCACGAAAAACGAAAACGCCCTTGAAATGGTGCGGAAAACCTGCGATAAAATGGCTTCGGGCGGCATTTACGATCAACTCGGCGGCGGTTTTCACCGCTACACGGTGGACGCGATTTGGCTCACGCCGCATTTCGAGAAAATGCTTTACGACAACGCGCAACTCGCCCGAATCTATCTGCATTTGTTTCAGATTACGAAAGACGAGTTTTACAAACGCATCGCGGTCGAGACGCTCGAATATGTGGAAAGGGAAATGCTCGACGAGCGCGGCGGCTTTTACACGGCGCAGGATGCCGACAGCGAAGGCATAGAGGGAAAGTTCTTCGTTTGGACACCCGAAGAAATCGTCAGCGTTCTCGGCGCGGACGACGCACGAATTTTTAATTTTTATTACGACGCGACCGAACACGGAAATTTTGAGGAAAAAAATATCTTGAACGTCCGCAGTTCGCTCGAAACCGCCGCCCGACAATTAAAAATCGAAAGCGAAAGTATGACCGAAACGCTCGAACGCGGCAGAGCAAAGTTGTTTGCCGAACGCGAAAAACGAATTAAGCCGTTCCGCGACGAAAAGGTTTTGACGGCTTGGAACGGTTTGATGCTGGCGACTTTCGCCGAAGCGAGCGCGATTCTGAACGATGAAAACTATCTGCAAATCGCCAAAAACAACGCCGATTTTATTCTGGAAAACTTGTGTCAGAACGGTTATCTTCTGCGGACATATAAAGACGGGCGGGCGAAACTGAACGCTTATCTCGAAGATTACGCGAATCTCACTGACGGTTTGACCGAACTTTTTCAGGTTTCCGGTGAAATCAAATATCTCGAAGAAGCACAGCGTTTCGCCGATTTAATGATTACCGAATTTTGGGACGAAGACGGCGGCGCGTTTTATTTTACGGCGAACAATCACGAGGAATTGCTGATGCGCTCGAAGGATTTCTATGACAATGCGACTCCTTCGGGAAATTCGGCGGCGGCGGACGTTCTGCTGAAACTCGCCAAATTAACGGGCGATGAAAAATACGAACGCTTTGCGGTAACGGTTTTGAGATTGGTCGCGCCGCAAATTCGCCGTTACCCGAACGCCTTCGGCAGAGCGTTGTCAACGCTCGAATTTCATTTGAATTCGGTGAAGGAAGTCGTCGTTTTGGGCGCAAAAGGAAACGAACTCGAAAAAGAAGTGTGGCGCGAATTTACGCCGAACAAAGTCGTCGTGCTGGCTGAAGGCGTTGAAAACTCGGACTTGATTCCGCTGCTGCGGGAAAGGAAACTGATCGGCGGCAAACCGACGGCTTACGTCTGCGAGAATTTCGTTTGTCAAAAACCAGCCGCATCCGTCAAAGACTTTAAAGAACAGATTTCAGCCTGAAAGATAAAAAAGGCGTGATGATTGAAATCATCACGCCCTTAAAAGTCAAATATGATGAAAAAACTTACGGTTTTTTCATCATATTGCCTTCTTTCATCATATTTGAATTGCCTTTCATCATATTTGAATTGCCTTTCATCATATTGCCTTCCTTCATCATGTTGCCTTCTTTCATCATGTTGCCTTCTTTCATCATGTTGGAATTGCCTTTCATCATATTGGAATTCATCGAACCAGAGTTCATCGAACCAGAGTTCATCGAGCCAGAGTTCATCGAACCCGAATTCATCGAACCTGAGTTCATCGTCGTCATATTTGAATTCATTTTGTTTGCATTGGTGGTGTTGGCAGCGTCGCCGCAAGCCATTCCTAGTGCGCTCATTACTAATACTGCGGAAAGAGCTAAAGTCTTTTTCATTTTATTTATCTACTCCTGTCTTCTTCAAAGATAATTAATTTAATTTTACGGATTGGATTTCACGCAATCCTGCCCCAATCTTTTAATATCGGAACAAAAGACAATATAAATTTCTAAGTGGTGATAGTCAACTTGAAAAACGCTTAATGAATGGTTTTTGAATAAAATTTCACAATTATTTTTAACCGCCAACGTCCGGAAAAAAACATTTTTTTTCCGGCAAACAATTTGTTGACTTTCGCGGCTCCAAAAAGCTATCTTCAAATTTGGAAAACGACTCACTCGAACCTTCCGAACGCTTCAAATACCGAAAAAAAATATGCCGACCTTCAAATCAGATAAACCGTCGCCGCCGTCTAAATACAGCCACTTGTTTTTAGCTTCGGCTTCGCTGACGGCTTTGACGGCGACTTTTTTTATTTCCAATCTGAGCCTGTCGTTTTCGGCGAAACTAACGATTTTCCTGGCGATAGTTTTAATTTACGCGCTTTTGAGCGCAGTCTTCTACCTTCGGCAATATCGAAAGTTTGACACCGAACCGAAAAAGACCGCGCCCGAAACGATTTTCGATGACGAAGTGGAAGCCAAACTTTTCGCGCTCGAAGAAGCACATCAATTTTTCGGCGCGTCTCTGAAGCTCGGCGATATGTTCCGGCTCGTCGCCAGCCGTCTGAATGAAATAATTCCGTTTGCGACCGCCGTTTTATTCGTCGTCAATGAAGAACGAACCACTTTAACGGCACAGTTCGCCGCCGGCGAAAATATGCGCGAATACGCCGGTTTGAAAATCAGAACGGGCAGCGGTTTGGCGGGTAGGACTCTGCAAAGCGGCGACGCGCAAATCGAACGGGATTTGCTGGGCGACCGGAAAATAATCAGTGCCAAAGCCTTAGACAAACTGCATTCGGGAATCGCCGTGCCGCTTTATCGCCGCGCCGAGATTTTCAGCGTTTTAGTTTTATACGGCGAAGCGAAAAATCAGTTTAATCAAAACTCGCTCGTTCTCTTAAAAGCCGCTGCCGAGCGTGTCGCGCCGTTATTTCTGAGTTCGCAGACGTTTGAAAATAATCTGGCGAACGCCCTGACCGACGCGCTGACCGCTCTGCCGAACGAACGCGCTTTTTATTTGGTTCTGGAAAACCAGATCGCCGAAGCGCAGCGGTTTCGCGGCGAAAGACCGCTGACGATTCTGTTGATTGACGTGGTGAATTTTGACGAAATAAATCAAAAATTCGGACACGCGACCGGCGACCGCGTTCTCGGCTTTGCCGCCGAAACCATTAAAGGACAGCTTCGGCAAATGGATTTTCTGGCGCGTTCGACGGGCGACGAATTCCTCGCCGTGCTGCCGACCGCCTCCGAATCAATCACGCGGGAAATCATCGAGCGCGTCAGGAAAATATTCGTGCTGTCTCCGTATCGGATTTCACAAACGGAGACGGTTTATTTGCACTTAAATTTCGGCGCAGCTTCGTTTTTAAAAGACGGCGAGACGGCGAGCAGTCTCGTCAAGCACGCGCTTTTCAGAAAACAGCAGTCAAAATCCGCCGCCGGCGAAAACAAAATTCTTTTCTTTCCGAAGGAATTCGTCAATTGATTCAATCCAGAACTGCCGTTTTCGGTTTTTTGACATCGGCGAAAATGCCGCGCAAAACCAGCATCTTCGCCAGAATACGAACTTCCGTCCGGTCGAATTTTTCGGTTAAATTTTTCGTCCGCGCAAAATCGGCAACCGCTAGATTGAGAATCGTTAAATCGGCTGCGCCTAGATTACGAAGCAGCCCGTTGGTTATTTCGCCGCCGAAACCGCCGACCTGCACTTCGCCGTCGTTGATAATTTCACCGGAAACATCCACAAACTCGCCGACTTTGATGAACGCGCCAATCGTTCCGTTCAGCCGCAGAATCGAATCTTCCAGAAGCGGAAAGGCTTTCGGCGCGTCAACCTGCGCGTAGCCGCCCGCCAGCAGCCAAATCTCCATAAAATCACGATAGTTTTTCGGTTGAAGATCGACGAAACCACGCGCTTCGGTCATCAATTCCGAAGCCAGTTCCGTATCGCCGAGTTTGGCGATTTGAACTGCCAAAGCCGTCATCGCTAAAACTTTCTGCTGGCGACTGGCTGATTCAGCGATAATTTTTTTTGATTGTTCGACGACCTTCCGGCGTTCTTCGGCAGGTAATTTGCGGTTTTCGAGATTTTTGATATTTTCGACTAACTGTTTTTGTTTTTCCTGTGCGTTCGGTGCGCCGACCGGAGACGGCGGCGCGGGCGGCGGAGCATTGTTTACAGCGACGGCGTTGCCGACCGTTGCCGTTTTGACTTTCTTTTTGATCTCAAATTTTTGTCTGATTTGCGCGGCGCGGGCGGGCAAAAGTTTTTCGATGTCGGCGAGTGCCGACGATATTTCGTAACCTTCGGCATCTTCGCGTTTTAACAATTGCTGGGCGGCTAACTCGGCGAGGTCGCGCAGAATTTGTTCGCTGAACAGCGGACGTTTGTCGGGTTTGCCCTTGAGCATTTCGAGATTGCTTAAGCCCATCTCCAAAACATTAGTCAAATAATAAAATCCGTCGGGTTTCGACGCATCGGATTTTAGTTTGGAAACGATTTCTTCGCCGAACGCCGCGCCTTTTTCCGGGTCTTTGGCATAGATTTTTTTTAGTAATGACAGCAGTTCGTAGCTGAAACCTTTAGCCAGCGTTTTGCGTCCGTATTTGAGCGCGGCTTCCGGGTTTTTTTCGGCAATCTGATCGAGCAGTCGCGCCTCGAAATAAACGTCGGACGATTCGAGCCGTTTGCGAAAAGTTTCGTTGGTGATCGCCGCGCCGGTGTCGCTGAAAAACTCGAAGGCGAACTGCGGGTCGTGTTCGGCAATCGCTTTGGCGATTTGCTGTCGAACGCCCATCGCCTGCGCCAGTTTGCGTTCCGGCCGGTTAGCTGAACCCGCGAGAAAAGAATAAGTTTCGGAACTTTCCGCCGCCGCTCCGCTCGCGTTCATCTGCGAATCGTAATCGGTCAGCAGTTGCCGAAATTCGGCGATAACGGTTTGAAACATCGCCCGCGCTTCATTCTCGTCGCTGAACCACATTAAGTTAGCCATTTCGGAAGAAAAGCTGATGCGGTTTTCCAGCGTTCGCAAGCTGCCGACTTCGGCGGCGGTTTCGCGTAGAAAAGCAGTCGCTTCTTTCTTTAATTCGTCGGAAATCTCACTTTTCTTTTCCTTTTCAACGGTTTGCGAAAAAGTCAGCGGCACTGATACCAGTAAAATCACCAGTAAAATCATCAGCAAAAATAGTTTTCGGTGCATTTTCATACTCTAATGTAATATCCAGAGAATCGGCTTTTGCCGCTGTCAAAAAAGGTCAAGCCGCTAAACGTCGGCGCAAATTGATAGTAATCGCTTGAAGGAAAATAGTAAACAAAAACCGGCAATCTCAAGATGGCGTTCGGAATCTTTAAGTGATACATATTTTTGTGTGCGAATTTGATACGGTTACATTTAAACCAATTCTCTGGCAGTCGAAAGCAAAGTCGAAAACAACAAATTTGTTAAATGAATCAACGAAAAACGCCGGAAATAGAAATCCGAATCGTTTGGCACAAAGGTTGCAATTTCTCAAAATCAGAGGGACATAAACCTTAAGATTCAAAAAAAATTAAGTTAAAAGTAGGAGATGGAGATATGATTTCTTTAATTGTTTGGATTATTTTGGGATTTTTGGCGGGTTATTTGGCGAAACTTATTATGCCGGGACCCGATGGCGGCGGTTTTATTTTGACGACGATTCTAGGAATCGTCGGTGCGGTAGTCGGCGGATTTATCGGCAGTTTAGTCGGTTATCCGATGGTCAGCTCTTTTGACAACATCGGCGGCAGCATTCCGAGTTTTATTTTCTCGGTGATCGGCGCAATCGTTGTTTTAGCCATTTATCGTTTGGCGACGGGGCGAAGCGTTACTTAAGGTTGACGAAAGTCCATTGAACGACAAAAAGGGCTGACCGATTTTTTCGGTCAGCCCTTTTTGACTGCCGAGAGAAATTCGTGCATTGCCAACGCAACTAATCTCGCCGTTCGATTATCAATATCGTATTTTGGATTCATTTCGGTAAACTCGACGATTCTCGTAATAGGTAGACTGCCGGCAAATTCGGCTAAATCACAAAATTCACGCGCCGATAAACCAATCGGACTCGGCGCAGATGTGCCGGGCGCATCAGATGCGCGGACGGCATCGAGATCGAAACCCCAAAACAGAGAGAGCGGCGAACCCGAAATTTGTTTTTTAATCCTAGATTTGAAATTCGAGACTTGAAACTCGTCGAGGCTGATTAAATTCACGCCCGCATTTTTCAAATATTCAAAATAAACCGGCGATGCCGCCTGTTTTTGAAATGCGGCTTCATAGAAGTTTTTCGGAAGCAGAAGTTTCCCGTCCAACAATTGACGATACGGCGTTCCGCTGTTGCGCGGTTCGTCGGCGCGAACGTCGAAATGCGCGTCAATATTAATTCCGAGCCAATCGTTTGCGCCGTAAATACTCGCCATCGCGCAGCCGTCGGCAAACGAGATGTCATTGCCGCCGCCGAGAACGATTATTTTTTTGCCGTCGTGCAGTATTCGCCGGACGATACTCGTGTGCAAATCGTGAGTCGCTTCCAAAGAGTTTTGAATAATCGTATCGCCCGCATCAAAAATTTTCGCGGAAATTCCGAACGGCGTGAGTTTATAAAACTGCCGCCGAATCGCTTCGGGCGCGAGTGCCGCGCCGACGCGCCCGCCGTTGCGCCGCACACCCTCGTCCTGCGGACAGCCGAGAATAATGACTTCGGATGTTTCGTATCTGCTTTGCGAAACGATTTCGCCTAAACGTCTGTCGTTAACATCGTTTTTGCGGTCAAACAAGTTTTGATCCGGGCGCGCCGTGTTTTGAAAAATATCAAACATCAAGATTACTGCTCCGTGCTTTTATCGAAAATCAAATTCTTATATTTGTTGTATAAAAATGAAATTATCAAGAGTAAAACGCCGAGCGTAATGAAGATCACCGTTTTGGAAATCGTGTCGAGGTCGGCGATGTCGTAGAAGAAAAGTTTGATTAAAGTGACGGCGAAAAGAACGATTGCGCCGATGCGGAGATGTTTTTTCTTTTTGATGATTCCTAAAACAATCAGCAAAAGCGAATAAATTCCCCACAAAATGCTCAAACCGAGTTTATACGAATCGTTAAAGCCGAAAATGTTCATCAGATTGATTAACTCACTGCTCAAAATCCACCAGAACGCGACGTAGAAAACGAAGTCGAACGCCAAATCGAGCGCGGCGTTGGCAATCAATTCGTCGAAGAATTTCTGTTTGACGTATTCGTAACTCGCGTAAATCAAAGTGGCGGCGAAGGCGAGCGAAACGTATCTGATGAGAATGTGCAGTGCGCCGCGCGTGAAAATTTCCGCGTCGGCTTGCGCCAGATAGCTCTCGCGCAGTTCGCCGATTAAAAATAATCCGATTGACAGAAAAGCGAATAGAACAATCGCATTCAAGCCGAGATTGACGAGTCCGAGCCGTGCGCTTTTGAATTTTTTGATGTTGACGAAAGACAAAGCGGTCAGAAAAAGCATCGAGTAATTTATCTGCCAGACGACGTTGAAGAAATTCAGGCTGTTGTCTCTTCTGATCACCGCGTCTTTGATTTCGCTCTGCTCGACGGTTCGGACGGCGGTTTCGTTCGACAGCAAATGAAAATAATTGCCGATTTCGCTGCGGAAAGCGTTATACAAAACAAGCAGGAAAATCGTCGGCGCGGCGAAATCTATTAAATGCCTGATGTTTTCATTGGCTGTTTGATAAGTTTTGTCGCGGTTGACGAACGTGATGAAACCGAACGCGACGGCGAACAGAATCGAGGTTAAAAAGTTTTGATTGAAAATCGGCGTAACCGCAGATTGATCGGCAAAGGCGTTCTGCCAATCGTTCAAAAGGCTGACGGAAGCCAGAATCATCAGCGCGTAAGCGAGATTTTCATAAACCGGAAGCGTTTTCGTTCTGCCGATCCAAAACAGCAAAGCCGCTTCCGCCGTCCAGATGAGCGTTACCCAATTGCCCTGAAACTGGACGGGAACGGCGATGGTCGTAAAAGTTACGGCGAGCGCAGCGGCGAGATAAAAGTTTTTGCGGTCGCCTAAATTGAGTTTATAAATGATAAAAGCGACGACCGCATTCAGAAGCGCGTTGGCGACCGTAAACAAACCGAGATATAGTTCGAAACCTTCGCGGCGGTCGAGAATCGCGTAGCCGAAACCGTAAAAGACGAACGAATTAACCAGCACTAAAGCGACGATTTCCGTACTGAATTCTTCTTTCGCCCGCAGCTTATAAATCAGAAAAGTCGCGTAGAAGGTTAAAAAGAAAACGACCGCGAATCCGAAGACAAGCGCGAAATTTCCGTCGTTCCGGTAGCTCGAAATGTATAATGCCGCATAAACCAGCCAGGTGAAAACGAATGACGAGTAAAACAGAGGCTTCCAGAATTTGACGATGGAAATCAACAGAATGCCGAAGTTGATGATCGTCATATAGCCGAACAAAACGCCGACTCTGCCGGAATTGTCCGACAAAAGAAACGGCACGGCGTAGGCTCCGACCAAGCCGATGTGAGCGATGACCTGCCGGTTGAAGTTGATCGCCGCGCCGACCGTGAACGCGGTAATCAGCAGCATCAAAACGAACGCGGCGGTTTGTGAAATCAAATCGTAAAAACTGTAGGCAAAGAATGTCAGAAAATACATCATCGCCAACGCGCCGCTCAACAAAACCGCACTGAAGTTGAGATACTTCTTCTTCAGCCAAAACGCGACGGCGAGCAAAACGGCGGCGAACGCATAGCCGATTAAAATTCGCGTCGTCGGACTGATATAGTCGCGGTCAATCGCGTATTTCGCGCCGATGCCGACTCCGAGAATCGTGATGATAATACCGATTAAACTGATGAGATTTCTGCCGACGAACTCTTCGACGTTGGAGCTTTGGCGCGGCGGAGGCGCAGTTTTCGGCGGTTCATTATTTGCGTCGGCGGTTTGCCGTTCGCGTTCGACTGGCGGACGCGGAAAAGGTTTCGGCTCGCTTTTCGGCGGCGGAACGTCGTCTTCGACCACCGTCGGTAAAAACTTCAAATCCATTTGTTCGTCCGTTTTGAGATCTTTTAATTCGGCGCGAATCTGGTTGATTTCACGATAAAAATAATCCTGATATTCGACCATTTTATCGAGCCGCGTTTGCAGTTGATTGATTTTCTTTTGTGAATCAGCCATATCAAAAAGGATTTTTGCAATAAAAGTATTGTTCGGACAAAATTAGATTTGAAGTTACCACAAAACACCGTTTACAAAAAATTATGAAACGAAGCGTCAAAGCACCGACCGGAACGACTTTAACCTGTAAAAACTGGCTGATCGAAGCCGCGTATCGGATGATTCAAAACAACCTAGATGCGGAAGTCGCGTTTGATCCCGATAATTTAATCGTTTACGGCGGACGCGGCAAAGCGGCGCGAAATTGGGAATCGTTCGACGCGATTCTCGAATCGTTGAAGAATCTTGAAGAAGATGAAACGCTGCTCGTCCAATCGGGCAAACCGGTCGCCGTTTTCAAATCGCACACCGACGCGCCGAAGGTTCTGATCGCCAATTCCAACATCGTGCCGCACTGGGCGACGCAGGAACAATTCGATAAATACGAACGTGAAGGGTTGATGATGTATGGACAAATGACGGCAGGCAGTTGGATTTACATCGGCACACAGGGAATTTTGCAGGGAACTTACGAAACTTTCGGCAGTCTGGCGCGGCTGAATAATTGGGGCGATTTGAGAGGGAAGTTTGTTTTAACCGCCGGACTCGGCGAAATGGGCGGAGCGCAGGCGCAGGCGATAACTTTTAACGGCGGTGTCGGCTTGCTCGTCGAAGTAGACCAGTGGCGCATCGAACGACGTTTGCAGTTAAAACAGGTTGATGTCGAAGCGAAAGATTTGGACGATGCTTTGCGGCTCGTCAAAGAATTCACCGATAAGCGCGAAGCGAAATCAATCGCGCTTTTAGGCAACGCGGCGGATGTGCTTTGGCAGCTTCTCGATAAAAACATTCTTCCCGATGTCGTTACCGATCAGACTTCGGCGCACGATGTTCTTTATGGTTATATTCCAAGCGGTTTGTCGGTCGAAGAAGCCAAAGTTCTCCGCGAATCGAACCAAACCGAATATGAACAACGCGCGATGGATTCGATGGCAAAGCACGTCGAAGCAATGCTCGAATTCCAGAAACGCGGCGCAATCGTCTTCGATTACGGCAACAATCTCCGCCAGCGCGCCAAAGACAACGGCATCGCCAACGCCTTCGATTATCAAGGCTTCGTTCCCGCCTACATTCGCCCGCTGTTCTGCGAAGGCAAAGGACCTTTTCGCTGGGTCGCTTTGAGCGGCGACAAAACAGACATCTACAAAACCGACGAAGCGATGATGAATCTGTTTCCCGAAAACGATCACTTAATCAAATGGCTGACGATGGCTCAGAAAGAAGTCGAATTTCAAGGCTTGCCCGCCAGAATCTGCTGGCTCGGCTACGGCGAACGCGCCAAAGCCGGACTCAAATTAAACGAAATGGTCGCGTCCGGCGAACTCTCTGCGCCAATCGTCATCGGCAGAGATCATCTCGATTGCGGCAGCGTCGCCAGCCCGAACCGCGAAACCGAAGCGATGAAAGACGGTTCCGACGCAATCGCCGACTGGGTTTATCTCAACGCGATGATTAACTGTGTCGGCGGCGCAACGTGGGTTTCCCTCCATCACGGCGGCGGAGTCGGCATCGGCTACAGCTTACACGCGGGACAAGTCATCGTCGCCGACGGCACACCCGAAGCCGCCAGGCGCATCGAAAGAGTTCTCACCACCGACCCCGGAATGGGCGTTGTCCGCCACGTTGACGCGGGTTATACGGAAGCGATTGAATTTGCCGAAAAGAATGGTGTTAAAGTGCCGATGTTGAAAAATTAGGGCGAAGATTATTCTGTGATAAAATTCCGATTCAGAGGTGATGAATTATGTTGAATCCAATCGAAGCGGTTTTTGACGGAACAGTTTTTCGTCCCGAAAGCGAAGTCGAACTGGAACCGAATACTCGCGTTGAAATAACGGTAACGGTTAAAGTCGAAAGCGAAAATGCGGGTAAGTTTCGCGTCAGAAGCAAACATCTCGGTTTCAGAAACGATTTGAACTACGACGGAACAAACGATCTGCTTGAAGACATCGAGGTGTCCGGCAAATGATTACGCCCGATGCCAACATCATTTTATATGCTTACAACGAAGATGCGCCGCCGCATATCGAAGCTAAAAAATGGTTTGAAGAACAATTGTCGTCGCCGACTTCCTTCGGTTTGAGTTGGCAGGTGATAACGGCTTTTCTGCGAATTTCCACTAATCCGAAGGCGTTTCCACAGCCTTTCAGTTTCAACGAAGCGATTGAAATCGTTGACGAATGGCTTGCGCTTCCGAATATCGAACTGCTAACTCCGTCTATTAACCATTGGACGATTTTCCAGAGTTTAATCGTCGAAGGGCAAACCAAAGCCGCTTTGATGATGGACGCGCATCTTGCCGCGCTCACCATCGAACACGGCGCGACACTTGCTACGACCGACCGCGATTTTCAAAAGTTTTCAGGATTGCAGACGATCAATCCTCTGACTTCATAAATTTCCACGCCGGACAGGTTATCGTCGCCGACGGCACGCCCGAAGCCGCCAAACAAATCGAAAGAGTTTCGACGACAGACCCTGGAATGGGCGTGGTCAGACACGTTGACGCGGGTTATGATGAGGCGATTGATTTTGCGAGGGAGAATGATGTTAAAATTCCGAGGAGGAAGTTATAGTATGTTAAAAATATTACTTCTTTACGGGAGGTAAAAATTTATTTTTCTTCATATTATCAGGAAGTAATTTGTATAGTTCTTTCGGATATTGATCATAAATTTTGTCAATTTTCTTTCTAATTGGTTTGGTAAGAACCTTGTCTCTTGAATCAATAAATCCTAAAATCATTGTGTATCTAACTTTTTCACCGTCTGTCAAAGTGGCAGAATCAGAAATTTCATTGAGGAGATTTTCAATTTGAGATTTGATCTCAGCAGCTTCCAAATAAGGTTTTGCAACCCAAAATATGGAGAGACGAAAAAAGAATTCCTCGTGCTTCTCGTCTTTATATTTATAATAAATTTTCAGTAGCTCGTTATCTAAAAATCCGCTTCTAAGTGAAAATTCACAAGCTACAAGCAACAAAAGATCAGACATTATTTTGGGTTGAATCCAACCATCTTTTTCGGCAAACTTATAGAATTTAGGTTTAGCAATTTGGGCATATCTAAATGATTTTTCAATTCCCAATAACTTTGTATTCGTTTCTGAATCCCAACCTGCTTGGAGTAAATGACCTATCAAAATTTTATCCAAGTCATAAATAAGCGAGGTGTTTTCATAATCCAGTATTTTGTTGAGTAATTTTTCGCTTATTGCTCTTTTCAAGCCAATGTAGAAAAAAGAAGTTTCCCCTGCATCATCATCAAAATATTTATCTACAATAAACTGATTTAAATCATCAATTTCGTCGTGCCTGTCATAAGCAAAAAAACCAGCAAAATAATCTAAGAATGATCTATGTCTAAATAAAACAGTTTCTTCTCCAATTTGAAGTATTCCAGCTCGCTCAATTTCGCTTATAAACTTTCTTAAATAATCTTCATCTCTATTGTATTTTTCTGCGTATCTATCTACAAATTCATCAAACTTTTGCCGAGTGATTTCAACCAAACCTTCTTCGATGAATTCGTAAAATGCCAGACTAGATAAAAATCTTTTTTTAATTAGGTATTCAAATAAAACTTCAATTCCTTTATTTTTGTCATAACGTCCTAATACAGAATCATTGTATCTTTCATAGAGTTCAGTTACAGATGCAGGAATTTCTTTGTGTTCCTCAACAATATCTATCAACAAAATAAGTGAAAGTGGAACCATTGGAATTTGACTTTTAATTCTTTCCAATCCCTTTCGTAAAACTGACAAAACTTCTTTTCCAGAATTAATCTTTTCAATTAGTGCGAGGGCTTGACCAGCACCGAAGGGTAAAAGTTCCAATTTTTCAAATCCAACAGGAGTGATTTTGACAATATCAACTTTTCTGGTTGCTAATATCAATGAAGAACCAAATTCTTCAGCAAATTTTTTGGATTTTTCAATAGCCTCTGAACGGATACTAGAATTTACTTCATCTAAACCATCAATAAGTAGTGATTTGACTGAAATATTTTTTGTGATTTCTGCTTCCTCAAAATAAACATTGAGTAAATCTTGTGAAGTCGCCGAATCTAACAATTGTCGAGCGGTAATTAAAATAGGAATACTGCATTTTTCCGTTTTATCCTTTTTAGTGACAGCAGATTTATAAACATCTTTCATCAAATCTATTGCTAATTTAGATAGGGCAGCAGATTTTCCTGTTCCCGGATCACCAATTAGAATGACAGGTTTTTGTTTTGTAATAATTGACTTTAGTTTAGAAAATGGCAGTTTTTTTCTATTCCAGACTGCCTCAAGACTTTCCTTAAAATCTACGGTAATGTCCGAACTTTGAACTAATGGTTCAATGAAGCACTCAGAAAGCATTTTATTTGATTTCGCAGCGATATGTTTCGATTCAAGTTCTTGAATTTTCTTTTGCAAAAATGTTGTCACCTTTCCATCAAAAAAAACTTGCGGATAAAATTCGGTAAATTTTTCTACTAACCAGTTAATACCGTGAACATATTCCTCGCTTACATCAACTTCTTTAACAATTCGGGTTCTTCCTTCACTACTGATTTCACCCGAAATTATTACCACAACTTTATTGACTTTATATTTTTCAAGTGCGTCTTTAACTTCTGCTTCGTGGCGAAAAGACTGCTTAATTTGAGTATTTACCTGATTGATTATATTCAATTCTTTACCGCTAAAAGCATTTACTTTTTCAATTACTTCATCAACCTCACCAAGCAATTTACCCTTAACGTCACCCAACTTTACTACAACGCCAATTACATCCGTTGTGAATCTATCTTTTTTTATTAAAACTAAATCTTTACCCAATTCATTAGTTCCCTGCGTAACCTGAATTAAATATGACGGCTCCATTGAAGAAAATAGTTCTTTCAAATAAGATTGCAAATCCAATTCACGAAAACCAAGTAAAATTTGTTTTCGTTCATCATAAAATAAAAGTTTGGCTTGCTTAACTAATTCCAAATCAAGCTCAGATTGTTTATTTGGTTGTGAATTTTCAGTCATAATTTTCGGAGACGTGAAATTTATCATTTTATGGAAAAACTACGATATGTATTGTAATCGAAAATTTAGTATTTTCTAAACCTTTAATTGTAGATTTGTCAATTTAAGCAGGTGTAAAATACTTGTTCATAGGCTTTATCGAATCACGAGTTTTTACAGCGAAAGTTGGAGTTGGGCTTTATGTATTTTGCTATCGCTGATTTTGGTCGCCTCTCCAATCATTTACACGCAAATCAATTTTTAAACTTGTTCAAAAGACAGACCGATTGCCGCGAGTTTAACTATTTGCGAATCCAAAGACGAAGAGATTAGAAAAAACTGCACTTGCAACACCGACCAAATTACTTTTACAAATGCAATCGTCCAAAGTCTGACAACCGCGACCTTGCAGAATGTTGAATACCGCAAACCGCTGACAGTTTGGGGCGAACTTTGGATCATCTTGGAAAAGATTTTCGCACCATTGCAAGCGGCGTTGCTGGCGTTGGCGATTCGGCGGAAGTTTCTGCGGTAAAAGTTATGTTAAAATCGCAAGCGAGGTAAAATTATGACATCGGAAGAAGTTCTGTTGGAAAAGTTTAAGGTTTTGTCGCCGGACTTGAAGCGGGAAGTCGAGCATTTTGTCGAATTTTTGCAGACGAAAGTGCAGAAAAAGACTCCGCGTGTCAGTCTTGAAGGCATTTGGGCGGAGATGGATGTCAATCTTAGTGAAGAAGATTTTCGGGAAGCCCGCCGTGAGATGTGGCAGAATTTTCCGCGTGAACATTTTTTTGAAGGCGAGGAGAATAAATGAGCGATTTGGTAATTGATACTCACGCGGCGGTTTGGTATTTTGCCAATCTTCCGCAAATGTCCGCGATTGCCAGAAATGCCGTCAATGGTGCGATTGCTAACGGCTTTGTGATAATTCTGCCGACTGTTTCAATAGTCGAAATCGTTTATCTGATCGAAAGAGGCAGACTTATTCCGCAAACATTGACCAGTTTGTTGCAAGCCCTGAAATTATCGAACAGCAGTTTTGTATCGCAGGATTTAACAGAAGATATTGCTCAAACACTCTCTCATATTCCACGCTCGACGGTTCCCGATATGCCCGACCGGATCATTGCGGCGACGGCTTTGCATCTGAATCTGCCGTTGATTACCAAAGACTCGAAAATCCAGACGTTGAAGAGTATAAAGACTGTCTGGTAAAGTCGGAATTTGAGAACACATCCGTTTTTGCTTGATCCGATAATCGAATTTAAGTGTCGAAAATCGAATAAGAAAGACCTCTTATCGAATAAAAAAGACCTTTTACTCGATAAGCAAAGCCTCTTACTGAATAAGAAAGACTATATATCAAACAATCATTTCCTTTTATCGAATAAGAAGGCTTGCTGTTCGATGAATAGAAGCCTATTATTCGATGTGCAAGCCTTCTTATTGAGCAACAAGGCTTGCACATCGAATAACGGAAGTCAGACATACTAAAATACAGGAGAAAACACAATGGCTTTAGCAAGAAAAGTAAACACGCCCGAATTGATTGATGGCGAACAGAAAGTTGCGGGGATGAAATCTATTGATAAAAGTTTTGACGCGGGCAACGGCGTAACGCTGGCGGCGGGCGAGGCGGCGTTGGCGGAGGCGCAGACGGCACTTGAAGATTATAATCAGTCGCTGGCGGCGGCGGACGATAAGAAGAATGTTTTTGAGTTGAAGAATAAGGCGTTGCGGGCTTTTAATAAAAAGGTTCTGCCGGCGGTCGGGTTGAAATACGGAACGGATTCGAGCGAGTATGAAATGGTCGGCGGCAAGCGCGAGTCGGAGCGGAAAAAGCCGGTCAGGAAGCCGAAGAAACAGGTTTGAGAAACGGGAAAAGAAAAAGCCTCGAAGATAAAACTTCGAGGCTTTTTCTTGTTTTGCCGAAAGAAACTAGCGGTTGCGGACTTTGTAGTAGCGTCGTTTCTTTTTGTTCAGTTTGTAGGTGTAGAGCGCGGAACTGCCCGCGCCGACACCGGCTCCGATCAATGCGCCTTTTTTACCGCCGAGAATGCCGCCGAGCAATGCGCCGCCGCCCGTGCCGATGGCGATGTTCGAGGCGTTGCGGTGACGACGGTAAAAGCTCGGTCGTTTATCGCGCACATATACAATGCGCCCGTTGCGGTCGCGCACCCGGCGAACATACTGCTGCGCTTCGGCACTGGTCGGCATCAGCATCGGTAAGCCCGCCGCGAAGACGAACATCATAATTATCATAACAATAGATTTTTTCATTTTTATTGGCTCCTCATTTAGTGAATTATAAGTTTTCAGGAGAGTTATGTATTACGACGAGTTATTCGGCAATTTGGATGCCAAAATGATTTGCGCCCGAAAACGCGGATTTTGTATTTATTCGATGCAATGGACGAGTAATTTGCCGAAGGAATTGATACATCGTCAAAGGACAAACGAATGTTATGAACGAAAACGCAACGCGCGTTTCTCCGAAGTTCGAGGTTCCGAATTCGCACGAATTCGGCGAAATCGAATCTCCACGCGCCGCGCCGCGTCTTGTCGAAGAAGCGATTTTTGAAGCGAAAATCTTTGCCGAATCCTGACAAATTCGTGCCGACTTTTTCGATTTTGCGGCATCTAAATCGTCAACTACATTTTTATTAAAGAGGCGGAGATAGTCGAGATGAAGAAGTTTGCAGCCGGTTTACTGTTTGTTTTAGTTGTTTTTTCGATGTTTGCGGCGGCGCAGTCGGGCAGGCGCGTTGCGCCGCCGCCGCCGACAACCGCACCGGCGGCAACGCCCGAAGACGACTATTCGGAATCGAAGCCGAAGAAAACCTTTCCCGTTTACGCCAACCCGCGCCGCGATAAAGCGAAGAAAAAAGACGCGAAAGCACCGGCGGCGACCGAACCGAACACTGCGCCCGCTCCGGCGACCGGTGAAGACGGCGATGTTTTGAAAATCGAAACGAATCTGGTCACGATTCCGGTTTCCGTCTTCGACCGCAGCGGGCTTTATATTCCGAATCTGCGGCGCACCGATTTCAAGATTTTCGACAACGGCGCGGAACAGGAAATCGCTTATTTCGGGACTTCCGACAAACCTTTCACGGTGATTCTGCTGATTGATACGAGTCCTTCGACATCATATAAAATCGAGGAAATTCAACAAGCGGCAACCGCTTTCGTTGACCAGCTGCAAACGCAGGACAGCGTGATGGTCATCGAATTCGACGCGAACGTCCACGTTTTAACCGAAGCGACGAACGACCGGCAGGCGATTTACAAAGCGATCAGACGGGCGGATTTCGGCGGCGGAACCTCGCTTTACGACGCGGTTGATTTCTCGCTTCAAAAGCGTCTGAGCAAAGTCGAAGGACGCAAGGCGATTGTTTTATTCACTGACGGCGTGGACACGACTTCCGGCAAAGCCCGCTACGAAACGACCGTCAACGATGCCGAAGAAGCCGACACGCTGATTTTTCCGATCTACTACAACACTTTCTTAACCAATCCGCTCGGCGGCGGCTCGCCTTTCCCGAACGGCGGCATCATTTTCGGCGGCGGCAGAAACACGGGCAACGGCACGAGCAGCGCGGAATACGCCCTCGGCAGAAAATATCTGGAAGATCTAGCCGACGCGACCGGCGGCAGAGTTTTTCGACCCGAAGCCACGCCGGGCGGTTTGACCGCCGCCTTTGAAGGCATCGCCGAAGAACTGCGCCGTCAATACAACATCGGCTTTTATCCGTCCGCCGAAAGTTCAGCCGGACAGAAACGGCAGATCAAAGTGCGCGTCAATCGCCCGCAGTTAGTCGTCCGGTCGCGGGAAAGCTACGTCGTCGGGGCGAACAACGGCGCGCCGCAGCTGCAAACTCAAAAATAGCGTTTTCAAGGTTTCACGGAAGTTTAAGCGTTGAATTATAATCGGTTAAATTAAGTTATGGCTGATACCAATTCAAAAACTTCGTGGCTCAAACCGTCGCTCGACTGGCTTCTGGTCGCCGTTCCGATTGCGATTGCGCTGCGATTTATTCCGGCGTTCAACAATCCGACCGCGCTTTTTATCGTTTCGTGTCTGGCGATTATTCCGCTCGCGGGTTGGATGGGCAAGGCGACCGAACATCTCGCCGAACATCTCGGACAGGGCATCGGCGGACTTTTGAACGCGACTTTCGGCAACGCGGCGGAACTTATTATCGCCTTGTTCGCTCTCTCGAAAGGTTTGGAAGGTGTCGTCAAGGCTTCGATCACCGGCTCGATCATCGGCAATTTACTACTCGTTCTCGGACTTTCGATCATCGCGGGCGGCTCCAAACATAAAACACAGAGTTTCGACAAAACGGCGGCGGGCGCGTCGGCGACGGCTCTCACGCTCGCCGGAATCGCACTGCTGATTCCGTCGGTTTTTCATCTGGTCAGCGATAACGTGCCGGTTTCGCAGGGCGGCTGGACACCGGCGAAAGAGCAGACGCTTTCATTGGCGATTGCCGTTGTTTTGCTTTTGACATATATCGGAACGCTCGTCTTTTCGCTGGTTACGCACAAGGAACTTTTCGTCGGCGAAGCGATGCAGGGCTGCCCGCAGGAAGTCGGACACGAAGAAGAAGGATCGGGCGATAAGTGGTCGAAAGGGAAATCAATCGGGATTCTGCTCGCGGCGACGGCGTTCGTCGCTTTGATTTCCGAATTTCTCGTCGGGGCGGTCGAAGCGGCGCGCGGTGCGCTCGGTTTTACGGAAGTCTTCGTCGGCGTGATCGTCGTGGCGATTATCGGCAACGCGGCGGAACATTCGTCGGCGGTTTTGATGGCGATGCGGAATAAAATGGATTTGAGTTTGGGGATTGCGCTGGGATCGAGTTTACAAATCGCTTTGTTCGTCGCGCCGATTTTGATTTTTGCGTCCTACGCTTTCGGCAAACCGATGAATCTCGAATTTACGATTCCCGAAGTCGTCGCCGTTTTCGCCGCGATTTTAATCGTCCAGCAAATCTGCTCGGACGGCGAAAGCAATTGGGTCGAAGGTCTGCAATTGCTTTCGGTTTACACGATTCTCGGTATTTTATTTTACTTTCTGCCCGACGCGCATCACGCGACAAGTGAGGTTATCAACAGCGCGACACCCGCAGTGCAGCACTGAATTCCAAATTGCAGATTCCAGATTCTGCACTCAGAATCTGGAATCTGCAATTTGGAATTTAGAATCTGGAATCTGGAATCTATGAAAACCTTGTATTTCGACTGCTTCGCGGGCGTGAGCGGCAATATGATTTTGGGCGCACTCGTCGCGCTCGGCGTTGATGCGGACGAGTTGGTCGAGCAAATTAAATTACTCGACATCGCCGATTTTTCGATTGAATTTACAACGCGCAGTAAATCGGGAATTGCCGCGATTCACGCCGAAGTTAAATTTCAGGAGGAAAAATCTCACCGGCATCTGCCCGCGATTGAAAAAATCGTCAACGATTCGCGTTTGAACGATTCGATCAAGACGAGAGCGATAAGAATTTTCACGAATCTGGCAAATGCCGAAGCGAAAGTTCACGGCATTGACATCAGTAAAGTTCATTTTCACGAAGTCGGGGCGATGGATGCAATCGTGGATGTCGTCGGGGCGTGTATCGGTTTTGAAATGCTTGTAATCGAACGATTCGCGTGTTCAAAAATCCACGTCGGCTCAGGTTTCGTGCAGATGGCACACGGCAAATATCCGATTCCGCCGCCCGCTGTCGCTGAATTATTGGTCAACGCGCCGATTTACTCGACCGAAATCGAAGGCGAACTAATCACGCCGACCGGCGCGGCGATTATTACGACCGTTTGCCAAGAATTCGGCGCGATTCCCGAAATGCGAATCGAAAAAACGGCTTACGGCGCGGGAACTCGTGAGTATAAAGATTTTCCGAACGCTTTGCGGCTGATTTTGGGCGAGACGGAAAACGAATTACGAATTACGAATTACGAAATACGACAAGAAAACCAGCAACCGGAAACCAGCAACCGGAAACTTTTTTTGCTTGAGACCAACATTGACGATTTATCGCCGCAAACGCTTGGTTTCGTGATGGAACGCGCTTTTGAGTTCGGCTGTTTGGATTGCTGGTTTACGCCGATTCAGATGAAGAAAAATCGTCCGGCGACGATGATTTCGATTTTATGCGAACTCGAAAAACGCGAAGTTTTTATCGAATTGCTTTACACGGAAACTTCGACGCTCGGCGTACGAATCAGCGAAGTCGAACGAAATTGTCTGCCGCGTGAAACGGTTGCCGTCGAAACCGAATTCGGCGCGGTTGATGTGAAAATCGCCAGATACAAAAACGAAATCGTCAATGCCAAACCCGAATATGAACAAATTCGGGAAATTGCGCTAAAATCTAATCAATCTTTGCGCGAAGTCGAAAGAGAAGTTACGGACAAATTCAATCGAAGGTAATAAATTGGCTGAACAAAACAAAAACAACAGAGTAGATTTAGAGAAAATCGCGGCGGGCGTTCGTCTGATGCTCGAAGGAATGGGCGAAGACCCGGAGCGCGACGGATTGCAGAAAACGCCGGAACGAGTGGCGGAGTTTTACGCTGAATTAACGGAAGGAATGTGGGAAAACGCGGCGGAACACATCGTGCCGCTGCCGGGCGATTCGCACGACGAAATGGTGATCGTCAAAGACATTTCCATCGCGTCCGTCTGCGAACATCATCTCGCGCCGTTCGTCGGGAAAGTTCACATCGCCTATATTCCGAAAGGCGGGAGAATCGTCGGACTGTCGAAGCTGGCGCGAATCGCCGAAATTTTTGCCAAACGTCTGCAAGTGCAGGAACGCCTGACGCAGCAAATCGCGCAGACGCTCTACGAAGAACTCGACCCAATCGGCGTGATGGTCGTGATGGAAGCCGAACATACTTGTATGACTTTGCGCGGCGTGAAAAAACCGGGCGCGAAAACCATCACATCAAGCGTTCTCGGCGGTTTCCGCACCGACGCGCGGACGCGGGCGGAAGCGATGAGTTTAATTAAAGGTTGAAATTATGAATTTAGAATTAGTGACAGTGGCGACGAGTTACGATGTCGTCGAAGCGGAGTTTTTGCGGAATCAGCTTGAAGCCGAAGGTTTTGAAGTTTATCTCGAAGACGAAAACATCATCGGCGTTTTCAATCTGCTCGCGCCCGCCATCGGCGGCATCAAAATCAGAGTTCACGCCGGAAAAGCGGCGGAAGCGACGGCGTTGGTCAACAATTTGCGAAATGCCGAAATCGTTCACGACGAAAATTTCCCCGAAACTTAAAAAGGAAAATAAATTTATGAAAAAAGGTTTTCTGACAGGTTGTTTACTTTTAGCCGTCTGTTCGGCGATGTTCGCGCAGACAAAGGGCAAATACACGAATTTATTTGACGAGTCGAAAATTAAATCGAACATCAAATATATTTCCGACGATAAATTTGAAGGACGCGCTCCGGGCAGCACAAGCGGCGAAGCGGCGGCGCAGTATATTGCGGACGAATTGAAGCGAATCGGAGTCAAACCGGCGGTCAACGGTTCATATTTTCAGCCGGTTGCGCTTTACGCCGTCAAAACCGATCCGAAGACGAAGCTCAACATCAGCGGCAATAAGACGAGCGCGAGTTATGTTTTCGGCGACGATTACGTCGGTTCGACCGGAGCGCAGACGGCCGATGTGATGGTTAATAATGATCTGGTTTTCGTCGGTTACGGCATTGACGCGCCCGAACAGAATTGGAACGATTTCAAAGGAAATGCGAATGATTATCGCGGCAAAGTTCTCGTGATGATGGTCAACGATCCGCCCGCCACCAAAGAGGAGCCGAATCTTTTCGGCGGCAAAGGTCTGACCTATTACGGACGCTGGACGTATAAATTCGAGCAGGCGGCGCGGATGGGCGCGGCGGGCGTGATTCTGATTCACACGACCGAATCCGCCGGTTACGGCTGGAATGTCGTCCGAACTTCTAACGGCAATTGGCGTTACGACATTGCTCGGATGCCTGAGGACAAAACGCCGTTTCTCTATTTTCGTTCGTGGATGACCGAAGAGACCGCCAAAAAAATCTTCGCCCAAGCCGGAAAAAATCTCGACGAGTTGCGCGAGCAAGCCAAATCGAGAAATTTCCAGCCGGTCAAACTCGGCTTGAAAGCCCAGATTGACGTTCACAGCGACACGAAAAAAGTTCAATCAAACAACGTCGTCGGAATTTGGAACGGCGCGGACGCGGAATTGAAAAACGAATACGTCGTTTATTCGGCGCATTGGGACCATCTCGGAGTCGGCGAACCGGACAAGAACGGCGATAAAATTTATAACGGCGCGTTGGATAACGCTTCGGGCTGCGCTTCGATTCTGGCGATTGCCGAAGCGATTTCAAAATTGCCGAAGTCCGAACAGCCGAAACGCTCGCAGGTTTTCTTTTTCCCGACCGCCGAAGAACAAGGTTTATTGGGCGCGGATTTTTACACGAAACACCCGATTTTTCCGGTTGAAAAAACCGCCGCCAACATCAATCACGACGGCGCGAATTTTTACGGTTTGACAACCGATTACGGCGCACTCGGCGCGGAACGCTCGTCGCTTGACGAAGTAATTCAGGCGGTTTTGAAGGAACGCGGGATGACTTTCGCCGTTGACGAACACCCGGAACAAGGTTCGTTTTACCGTTCCGATCATTTTCCGTTCGCCAAAGTCGGCGTGCCGTCCTTAAACGTCGAAAGCGGCACGAACTACGTCGGACAGGACAAAAACGCGGCGCAGAAAAGGTTCGAGGAATACAACTCAAAGCATTATCATCAGCCGTCGGACAATTTCGATGAAAACTGGCGGTATGACGGCTTGGTGCAGAATTTGGAAGTAAGTTTGGCAATCGGTTTGAAAGTTTCAAATGCGGCGAAAATGCCCGCGTATAAGGCGACCGACGAGTTTGCCAAAGCGCAGCCGAATCGGAAATAATTTCCTTTTGATGTGCAGTTAGGAAAGTTTAAGGTTAAAATTAGAGCGGGCGAAGTTAGTTTTCGCCCGCTCTAATTTTAATTTTGACAACATTTAGCTTTTCAAAAATAATTTATGAAAGTTTCTGTTGAGGCAGCTCAAGAAAATCTCGAACAGCTTATAGAAAGAGCTTTCAAGGGCGAAGAAATCTTAATCTACCTCAATGAGCGAGACGCAGTAGAACTCGAACCGATTGATCAAAGCAGAGAAGATGAAAAACAATCCGCATCTTGAAGCGTTATTTTGATATTATGCCGACTTTTTATATTACGACACCGATTTATTACGCGAACAGCCTGCCGCATCTCGGACATCTCTACACGACAACGGTCGCCGATGTCTTGGCGAAACACAAGAAACAGCGCGGTTTCGACGTTTATTTTCTAACCGGAACCGACGAACACGGCGTAAATATTCAGCGCGTCGCCGAACAAAATCAGCGAACCCCGAAAGAGCAGGTTGATTATGTTTCCGGCGAGATGAAGAAAATGTTCGCCGATTTCGGGTTGACCGATTACGATGTTTTTATGCGGACGACTGCGCCGTTTCATTATGAAGCGGTGCAGAATTTATGGCGCAAGATTGCAAAAAATCAAACGCCGAAAGGAAATTCGACGATTTACAAAGGTTTTTACGAAGCGTGGTTTTGCCCGAACTGCGCGGAATTTAAAACGGAAACCGAATACGAATTACGAAACGGCGAAGAGGTGCCGCGCTGTTTGATTCACGAACGATTTTTAGACAAGGTTTCCGAAGAAAGTTATTTTTTTCGGCTGTCGGATTACGACGAGTTTTTGCTCGAAACGATTGAAAGTAATCCGCAGTTGATTCGCCCCGAAGGGCGGAAAAACGAAGTCGTTTCATTTATCAAAAGCGGTTTGCAGGATTTATCAATTTCGCGGGAAAGTAAATCGGTTAGTTGGGGAATTCCCGTTCCCGACGACGCGAATCACGTGATGTATGTCTGGCTCGACGCGCTTTCAAATTATATTACGGCAATCGGTTACGGGAATGACGAGCGCAAAAGCATCGGTTTTGAAAAGTATTGGGAAAACGCGACGCATCTCGTCGGCAAAGATATTCTGCGATTTCACACGGTTTACTGGTTTTCGTTTTTGAAGGCGGCAAACATAGATTTGCCGGACACGGTTTTCGCGCACGGAATGTGGCTCGACGCGGACGGGCGCAAAATGGGGAAAACGCTCGGCAATGCGATTGAGTTGGATGTTTTGCACAAACATTTTCAAACCGACGCGATTCGCTATTTCGTGCTGCGCGAAATGGTTTTCGGGCAGGACGGAAAATTCGGTTACGAAAATCTGATCGAACGCAGCAATGCGGATTTGGCAAACGGTTTGGGTAATCTATCGAGCCGGACGCTTTCGATGATTACGAAATATCGCGGCGGGCAGATTCCGAACGGCAAAATCAGCGAGGCGAATTACCTGAACGCCAAACGCGCCGGAATCAACGCCGACGAACAGGAATTAGTGTCGGTTTTGGACAACGCGCGAAACGAATTTATACGGCGATTCGATGATTACGAATTTAGTCAGGCTTTGGAAATCGTCTGGAATGTGATTGCGAAAATTGACGGAATGATTTCCGACTCCAAACCGTGGCTGCTGGCGAAAGACGAAAATCAATCGGAAATTTTGAACGCCGTTTTGTATCGGGCGACTGAAACTTTACGTTGGCTGTGCGTTTTATTGTTTCCCGTGATGCCGGAAGCGTCCAAGAAAATACACGCGCAAATCGGCTTGAGCGGCGACGTTGCGGCGATAAACCCTGAGAATTTAATTTACGGAGAATTAAAAGCGGGAACGACCATCGGCGCGACCGAAGGCGTTTTTCCGCGCATTGATAAAACAAAAGTTATGAGTGAAATAATGGAAAAAACAACGGAAAGTGGAAAATTGAAAATGGAAAATGAAGAAAAGACGGCGAACTCTGAAATAGTCGAAGGTTCGTCGGTCGCTCCGGAGTCGGTTGATTCGGTAAATAAAATCGAACCGACACAAGCGGAAAAAACAGAGCAAAACGAAGAAGAAAACTTCATCACGATTGACGATTTTCTAAAAGTCGAACTGCGCGTCGGCGAAATTGTCGTTGCCGAACGGATTCCGAAAGCCGATAAATTGCTGCGTTTTGAGATTGATTTGGGCGAGGGCAAACCGCGCCAGATTCTCGCCGGTCTCGCCGAATTTTATGAACCGGAAACGCTCGTCGGTCGCAAAGTCGTCGTCGTCGCCAACCTGAAACCGCGAAAAATGCGCGGACTCGAATCAAACGGAATGATTTGCGCCGCATCTCTAGAAAACGGCACGGGCGAAAAACCGGCGTTGGCGGCGTTCATCGAAAACGTGGACATCGGCGCAAGGTTTAAATAATAAAAATGTCGTATGAAATAAATCAAGGTCGCTTCCTGAATTTTGAGTTGTCGGCAAAAAAAAATCTCTGCGACCGTCCAGTCGTTGTATCAAAATTTTTTGTTTAAAGATCGAACAATAAATCAAAAAGTTAATAAGGGAAAATACCGTTTTCACAAGCGATATATTTATTCTTGTTTGTGAAAGGTCTGTTTCGTGTAAGGCTGTTTCGTCATTTAATTGAAAATCGAAATTGCCGAATCCGTTGATCCTGAGGTTTTTTCAGCCTGAAAAACAATCGTCTCACTCTGGCAACGGCGTAATGAAAATTTTCGTGAACTTACTTATATTTTGTGAACATAGCAAGTCAACTAATGGAGAACTAACATAAAATGGCAGCAACGAATCAAAAAATCAGAATTGTGCCGGAAAGATATCCAGCGGCGCAGGGATTAAAGTTTAGCGAAACCAAGGGCGCGAGTGCCTTGGCATACGCCGGCAAAACGGGGGAAGAATACCAGTTTCCCGACGGCAAGCACTGGCAGGTTACCAATACGCACATAGACGACAACACGGCTTTTCGGGCGATTGTGCTTAAACCGCTTTCGGTAGGCGACACTCGTCGGATTCTGGCATTTGGCGGCACGGATTTGGGCGGCGGTCTCAGAGGCGCAGTCGGAGATTTAGTAACCGATGTCAAACAAGTAATGCAGTATCGCCCGACCCAATACCGACAGGCAAAAGAACTTGCCGCCAAATATAACGGACAGTTTGGAAATAACGTAACATTGACCGGACATTCTCTCGGCGGCGGAATGGCTTCCTACGCCGCCTTGATGAATTTTATGAAAGCGACCGGGGTTAATGCCGCGCCGTTGAGCATTTACTCGAATGGTCTTTTAGGACGGATAGATATTCCAGACGTTTATTTAGAGGACGGCGGCGGATTAAAAGGCAAAGTTTTTCGTTCTAACATTTCAACCATTACCCAATATAATGTTGCGGGTGAATTGGTTTCCGGTTCTGAAACTTTCGGTCTCGGACGACAGCCGGGAATGAAAAACACAATTACGGGAGGCGATGTTACACCGATTCTAAATGTTATAACCAATCATCTTTTAAATAATGCCGGACCGGAGGCAGCCTTGCCGGTTAAGATCAAGTAATTGAATTTATTTGATTGGATTAGTCTAATGCGATTTTATCCACGCTGAACGAAAAGCATTCTGACAAAAAAACGGCGGCTTACAAGTTCGTTCACGCCAGTCATTTTCCGAAAAAATTATTTACCCAGCCAAGGCGGAGGCTTAGTCTTTCGCCTTGGCTGGGTAATTTTGATAATAATTTAATGTGAGAAAACGACTCTTTTGATTGGTGTAGTTTCTTGCGTCTAAATAAATATCTTAATATAACAGCTTAGAAAATTATAAATGATTTTTGTAGATTCACATTGCCATATTGACGGCGAACAGTTTGATGCCGACCGCGATGAAGTCGTGCAGCGCGCGAAAGATGCGGGCGTAAAAATGATGCTGACGGTCGGAACGGGAAATCCGCACGACGGGGAAATTGAACGCGCCGTCAAATGCGCTGAAAAATATGAAAATGTCTTCGCATCGGTCGGCGTTCATCCGCACGATGCGAAACTTTATGACGATAAAGCCGAGAATCATTTGATCGAGTTAGCGAGACACGGAAAAGTCGTAGCGTGGGGCGAAATCGGGCTTGATTTTTACTACGATCATTCGCCGCGAGATTTACAGACGGATGTTTTTCGACGGCAAATCAAAATCGCCAAACAATTGAATTTACCGACAATCATTCATTCCCGCGAGGCGGACGACGAAACGGTGCGCGTTCTGACTGAAGAATGCGCTGGCGAGAATTTTCGCGGCGGAATTATGCACTGTTTCGGCGGGACGGCACAGATGGCGCAAGATTTAATGAAAATCGGATTTATGATAAGTTTTGCGGGAAACGTAACTTTCAAAAAAGCTGAGAATCTGCGGGAAGCGGCGCGCGTCGTGCCGCTCGATAAACTTTTGATCGAAACCGACTGCCCGTTTCTCGCTCCCGTTCCCAATCGCGGCAAGCGCAACGAACCTTCGTTCGTCGTTCACACGGCGCATTTTTTAGCGGATTTTTACGGCATTGGAATTGAAAAAATGGCGGATCAAACGACTCGAAATTTTACGGAATTCTTTAAAATCAATTTATAATCGGAGATTTTCACAAACCAGCCCGAATGAAAATCAGATTCAATCCGTGTCCATCCGTGAAAATCTGTGGTTAAATAATTCTATGGCAAAAGAAAATTCATTCGACATCGTATCGAAAACCGACTACGCGGAAATTACCAACGCGCTCAACCAAACGACCAAAGAGGTCTCGCAAAGGTTCGACTTCAAAGGCTCGAAAGCGACCGTCGTTTTATCCGATAAAGACTTGATAATGTCCGCCGAAGACGAAACGCGGCTGCGAAATATGAACGAAATTCTGCAATCGAAATTTATCAAACGCGGCATTTCCCTGAAGGCTTTGGATTATCAAACAATTGAAGCGGCGGCGGGCGGCACGGTGCGCCAGACGGTGAAAATCCAACAGGGAATTCCGATTGAAAAGGCAAAGGAAGTCGTCAAATTCATCAAAGACGCGAAGTTAAAAGTGCAGCCTTCAATTCAGGGCGAAACCGTCCGCGTCTCCGGCAAAGACCGCGATGTCCTGCAGGAAACCATCGTCGCGCTCAAGGCGCACGATTTTCAGATTGATATGCAGTTCGATAACTTTCGTTCAAACTAACGAACATCAAACAAAATGAAAAATCAGGTTTTATTTTCGATGCTTTTATTTGTCGGTTGTTTTTCTTCCGTCCACACGCAGGAAAAGTCGTCTCCACAACCGGAAACGGTCTTTATTCAGCCGATCCAAACATTCAATCAGGCGGACAAAAAAACTGATCTGCAATCTCAAACAGTCAATGATCTAATTCTGAGCAAAGCCGACTGCGTTTTGATAACGTCTGTCAAACACGACAGCGGAATGCTGAATATCGTAATGAAAAATAACTGTCGGGAGAATATCGCGGCGATGCGTATCAGAGCTATGAATTCGAGCAGTATGTTGCCTTATTTCAAAATCGAACCGGAAAAGGAAAGAGACTTTTCGACTCCGATTGACGGCTATATGGTGGAGCAGGGTTTCATCGTCGAAGCGGTGCTTTTCGACAACGGTTCGGGAGACGGTGAACCTGAGAAGGTGAAATCATTGCAGATGGTTTTTGCGGGCAGCAGAAACGAATTGGAAAAGATTCTGGAAATTATAAATTCTGAATTTGGCAAACTCTCGACAAATCCCTCAGCCGGTTTGAAAGCTATGAAAAAACAGATTGTTTTGCTGCCTGAAGATTATGTAGATTTTAAGAAAGTTGGAATGGGCGGAATCCTGCTCTTCAGCGGCAGAGCAAACTACTGGGGAAGAATTTCCGAGATCGAAGCGAATAAAGAAGCTCAAAACTCTGCGTTTGTGATTAAGGAAATCAATAAAATTAAAGTTGAAATCGGTAAAACCATCGAAGGTTATCCGAAGGTTGCCGACCAATAATTAAATAATGCAAACATTTGCGCCAATCAGAGAAAAATTAAACCCGAACGTCGCGGCGAAAAAGATTTTCAGTCTGATCAAAACCGAGATGGGTTTGGTCGAAGCCGAATTTGAGCGGCAAGCCGGTTCAAATATTCAGGTTATCAATTACCTCGGCGATTATCTGCGCGCTTCGGGCGGCAAGCGCGTGCGTCCGGCATTGCTGGTTTTGTCGAATTACGCGGTGAACGGCGCGGCGGCGAGCGAAAATGTTGTACGGCTGGCGACCGTGATGGAGATGCTGCACACGGCGACGCTGGTTCACGACGATATTATTGACAACGCCGACACGCGCCGCAATCGCGCTTCGGTCAACGCTCGTTTCGGCAATCAGTCTTCGGTTTTGATGGGCGACTGGCTGTATATGTCGGCGTTTGAAACTTCGTTGAAAGAGAGAAGTTTGGAGATTTTGGACATTCTGACGCGACTGACGCGCAAGATGACCGAAGGCGAGTTGATTCAATTGACGACTTTAGGCAAAACGGCGATTTCCGAAACCGAATACTACGACATTTTAGAACGCAAAACGGCATACCTGTTTTCGGCGTGCTGCGAAATCGGCGCGATTTTGGGAAACGCGCCGAATGATTGGCAGATCGCTCTGCGAAATTTCGGGATGAATCTCGGCACGGCGTTTCAGCTCGCCGATGATCTGCTGGATTTTACGGCGGAAGAAGAAGTTTTAGGCAAGGCTTCGGGCGCGGATTTATTGGAAGGAAAGTTGACGATGCCGTTGATTTTGCTGGTGAGAGAAGAGCCGGAAGTCAAAGCAATACTGGAGAAAATCATTCACGACGGCGATTATCGAAGTTATTCACGGCAGATGCTTTTGGAGAAGCTGGAAAACAACGGACTGCTCGAAGAAACCAGACAGACGGCTTACGGTTACGCCGTTCACGCGATAAAAAATCTTGAATTGTTGCCGAAATCGGAGTATCGTTCTGCTTTGGAAGCGATTCCGAATTATATGATCGAACGCAACAGCTAACTTATCGAATATGCTAAACGAAGATAATCTGATTTCGACTCTTGAACAGAGTTTGCGGCAGTTTCAAATTGCCGAACAGCGTCTGCAGGAACGGCTTCGCAAAATCGAAGACGAAGCGACGGACCTGAAGGTCGAGATCGAAGCGTTGCAAAACAGCGCGGAGAAAACCGAAGAAGCTCTCGAAAGCCTTTTTTCGACGATGCGGAGCGGCTCGAAATCTTGGAAAACTCACCGCAAAGCCGTTCACGAAGAAGAAATCGAACCGCCGAAAAAGTCTCGTTACGAAGACGACCACGATTATCAAAAAAATCAGCCGCGCTACGAAGAAAACGAGTATCCGAAAAAATCGCGTTTCGATAATGACGACAACTATGATGTGCCGCGCCGGTATTCGCGCCCGAATGTCAATAATCAGTCGCCGCCAGCGGACAATTATCGAAGTAGTTCGGTGTCGTATATGAAAAGCTCGAAAAACGTCGCGCCGATCAACCGCAATTTCGAGATGAAAAACAATCGGTTTACCGACCGCACGATTACGCAGGCTTGCACACTGCTTTTGCGTGAAGCTCCGAAAGCGTTGCACGTCAATGAGTTATTCAATCTTTTAGTCGAAGGCGGATTTAATTTCACCGGCAACAATCCGACGATTTCCATCGCCGTTTCGCTGAACCGCAACCGCCGTTTCAGAAAAGTCGCGCCCGGAACCTTCGACTTGGTAATGCGCGACACTTCTTCAAAGGCGGCTTCGTAGAATCCGTCAATTTCAATCGGCAAAAATCAGTTCGGCTTGTTTTCTACAGCAAAACAAGCAACAATACAGTCTCGTCTTTTTTCCCTGTTGCTACAATTTAAAGTTGGAGAATTAAATGAAATTCGTGTTTCTGAAAAGATTTGGTTTCGGTCTTTTATTCATCGGTTTGTTTTTGACCGCCGCATCGGTCGGCAGCACCTTCGCCCAAAAGGTTCGTCTGCGGGCGCAGATCACCCCGACCTGCACTTCCAATATAAATGAAAAAGCAAAGTTTTCCGACATTTACGCTGACGGAAATATCGCGGTGCAGGGAAGTTACAACTGTCGCGGCGCGTTCATTTACGATATTTCCAACCCAGACGCGCCGGTTCTCGCGTCCTGGTATAATCCGGGCGCGAACCAGCAGTTTCTCGAAGCGATTGTCATCGGCAATCGCGGTTATTTCGGCAGCGGTTCGGGCGGCGGCGGCGTTCACATCGTTGATCTGACCAATCCATACAGTCCTGTTTTGTTAGGCATTGTAGATGCGACGCGCGGCAACGCTTATAATTCCGTTCACGAAATGCTCGTATTTCGGCAGAACGGCGCGGATTATCTGCTAGAGAACTTTAACAGTTTGACGACCACGAAAATTCTCAAAGTAATCAACGTCAGCAATCCGGCGAATCCGGTTTTCGTCCGCGACTTAAACCCGACCGAAGCGCAATGGGTTCACGCTTTTCATATTCGCGGAAATCGGCTGTTTACGTCCGGCTGGGGAAACGGTTCAAATCGCGGCAGAACGGAGATTTATGACATCAGCAACATCGCCGCGCAAGCCCCGACACTGCTCGGTTACGTCGAAGACACGACTTCGACGACTGCCGGCAACAGTATGCACAGCAGTTGGACGAGCGAAGACGGAAATTATCTTTACAGCTGCCGCGAAACGTCAAACGGCAACGCCGATTTGCGAACCTACAACATCTCCGATCCGGCACAGCCGCTGCTCGTCAATCGTTTGGGAATGAACGATTTGGCGCTGAACGCGACATCGCCGCACAATCCGGTCGTGTTGGGGAATTTTCTCTACGTCGCCTGGTATGAAGCCGGTTTGCAGATTTTCGATATTTCCAATCCCGCCGCGCCGCGCCGCGCCGGACAATACGATTCGTATCAAGCCGCCCGCGTCGAACCCGATGCGGCATTAAAATCTTTGAACGACGAACCCTGGGATTTGGTCTGCGGACTGTCGCGCGGACAGGGAAATTTGCCGACCGGCTTTGACGGCAATTGGGCGGTTTTTCCGTTTCTCGGACAAAATAAGGTTTTGATGGGCGATTTGAGAAACGGTCTGCTGATCGTTGATGCGACTAAAATCAATCAAACGATCAAAAACCGCGTTTCCGATTTTGACGGCGACGGCAGAACCGATTTTTCGACTTACACGCCGAACGCCGGTTTGTGGCGGATCGAAAACAGTTCGACCGATGTCGCAAGCAGTGTTACTTTCGGAATCGCTTCGGACAAAATAGAATCCGGTGATTACGACGGCGACGGCAAATCAGACATCGCGGTTTTCCGACCGGCAGACGGTTTTTGGTATATTTTAGGCAGCACCGGCGGCTTTCGTGCCGTTTCGTTCGGCACGAATAACGATGTTCCGGTCGCGGCTGATTACGATGCCGACGGCAAAACCGATGTCGCCGTGTTTCGTCCGTCGAACGGAGTTTGGTATATTCAGCAAAGCACGCTCGGTTTTCGCGGCGTTCAGTGGGGCGCGGGCGGCGACAAAGTGCTGACGGGCGATTATGATGGTGACGGCAAATCCGATTTGATCGCCTATCGTCCCTCGACTGGTTACTGGTATATTTTGCAGAGTTCTTCGAGTTTGGCATTGGCGCGGCAATTCGGACTTTCGACCGATAAGCCGCTTTCCGCCGATTTCGACGGCGACGGGAAATACGACTACGCTATTTTCCGTCCGTCGGACAGCAATTGGTATATTTTGAACTCACAAAGCAATTCACTGACCGCGACCAGATTCGGTGCGGGAGCCGACGTGCCGATTCCGGCGGACTATGACGGCGACGGCAAATCAGACATCGCGGTTTTCCGACCGGAAAATAATTCGTGGTATCGGCTCGACAGCACGAGCGGCAATTTTGTCGCCCGCGTCTTCGGACAAACCGGCGATACGCCTTCGCCGACTTCCGTGCAGCCGTAAATTCCGTCATCCGAAAGTTAAAAGCCCGAATTCGTTTATTAAACTTGACTTTGGGCTTTTTGTATTTATTATAGGCTGATATGAAATTGGTTTTAACCGTTGAAACCGGAACGCTGACAGGAAGAATCTACGAATTGACAACCGGATTTCTGACCGTCGGACGCGGCGAAAACTGCGCTGTGAGATTCGACCCGCAAACCGAAAGAGTCGTCTCCAAACAGCACGCTTATATCGAAAAAAAAGCCGACGGTTTTTATTTAATTGACAACAAAAGCACGAACGGAACACTTCTCAACGGTCAAAAAATTCAAACCGTCAAATTAACTCCCGGTGACCGCCTTCAATTCGGTAAAAACGGTGTCGAAGCGGCGGTCAATTTAATTTCAGATTCCGCGACGAGCGAGCCGACGCTTTTAAATCGGCGAATAAACATCCCGTCAGCCGTTCAGAACGCCCGCCCCGAACGACTGTCAACGCCCGCCGATTGGCGCACCTCGTTCAACGGAATGAGCGCCGAACATCCTCAACAGCCGACCGCGCAAGCAAACACCAAAAGAAACATTTTAACGGCAGTCGCCATTTTCGCCATTTTATTTTTGTCTTTTATCGTCAGCCTGTTGATATTCGTCAGCGTCGGCATCGGCGCGGCGGTCGCGGCTTCAATCATCGCCTTTGTCCCGGCGGTTTTTTACATTCTGCCCTTGATCTGGCTCGACCGCTACGATCCCGAACCGCCGTGGCTGCTGGCACTGGCTTTTGCTTGGGGCGCACTCGTTTCGGTTATCGCCTCATTTATTATCAATACGCTTTTGGGCGCATTTCTGGGCGATGTTTTCGGGGCGGTGATTTCCGCGCCGATCTTTGAAGAAGGCTCGAAAGGTTTGGGATTGATTTTGCTGCTCGTCTTTTTCCGACGATACTTCGACGACATTTTGGACGGCATTATTTTCGCCGGTGTCATCGCGCTCGGTTTTGCGACGGTCGAAAACATTCTTTATTACGGTCGGGAAATTGCGGCGGGCGACAACGGACAATTGAAGGCGATTTTTATCGCGCGCGGTATTTTTTCGCCGTTCGCGCACGTAACTTTTACGGCGATGACCGGAATCGGCTGCGGTATCGCCCGCGAATCGCATAAAACTGCGGTGCGCTTCTCAATGCCGCTGATCGGCTACGGCGCGGCAGTGTTTCTGCACGCCTTCTGGAATGGAACGCTGACTTTCGCGGGCGGCGGTGCGCTCATCGCCTACATCGTTTTGGAAGTGCCGTTTTTCTTTTTGTTCGTCGGATTTGCGTTCTACACGATGTATCGCCAAAACAAAATTCTGAAGGATATGCTGGCGATTGACGTGATTCGAGGTTTGATTCAGCAGGAAAATCTGAAAATTGCGACTTCGGCGTTTCGCAGTTCGTTCTGGATTGTGAAAGGTTTATCAAAAGGGAAATTCAAAGCGCGAAGCAATTACATTCGAGCAATCGGCAAACTCGGTTTATCGTATTGGCACATTCAACGCGCCACCGCCGCGCACGGTCATACGGGAAGTTTTCAGCAAAACCCGATTCTCCGCGATGAAGTTTTGAAATGGCGTGATAGAGTTTAATACTAGAAAAGCGAAAAGGTGAAAAAGTGTTTACGACTGAAACACTTTTTCACCTTTTCGCTTTTCTACTTTTCTTTTTGTCTAACATCTTCCCAAAAGCCAGAAAACCAAAATAAAAATAAGAATCGTCGAAACCAATCCGCCGCCGAATTTCCACGCCGCCGCGCCTGCTACCACACCTTTAAGTAAATCTCCCATTGCTTTATTCTCCTTGTCTTTGAATTGAAAACATACGTTGATGTTTGTCTGCCGTCGAGTTTTGCAAACGATGTGCCAACTGCGATTCGTATTGATTTCGCCGCTCGCCGCCGCAGTTTTTTGATTTCATATTTCAAATAGTTTAACTTTAAAAGCGGACAATAAATTTATGAATTTCGATTTACTGGAAGAACAACAAATGGTGCGAAGTTCCGTTCGGGAATTCGCCGTCAACGAAATTGCGCCGGTGGCGCGGGAATACGACGAAGCCGAAAAGTTTCCGCGAAAGCAGCTTGAAGGTTTAGCCGAACTCGGACTTTTGGGAATGATTATTCCCGAAGAATACGGCGGCGCGGGTTTCGATACGGTCGCCTACGCGCTCGCGCTCGAAGAAATCGCCAAAGCCGATGCTTCAGTTGCCGTCATCGTTTCGGTAACGAATTCGGTGTGCTGTTTTCCGATTTTGAGTTTCGGAACCGAAGATCAAAAGCTCAAATATCTCGTGCCGCTGGCGAAGGGCGAAAAACTCGGCGCGTTTTGTTTATCGGAACCGCAAGCCGGGAGCGACGCGATGGGATTAAAAACCCGTGCCGCCCTCGACGGCGACTGCTACGTTTTGAACGGCACGAAATCGTGGGTCACGAACGGCGCGGAAGCCGAAACTTTTATTGTGATGGCGATTACGGGCGAAACCGGCGGCAAAAAACAAATCACGTCGTTCATCGTCGAAGGCGGCACGAAAGGTTTTACGGTCGCTTCCCACGAACACAAAATGGGACAACGCGCTTCGCAAACCAACGAGATGAGTTTGGTTGATGTGCGCGTCCCGAAGGAAAACATTTTAGGCGGCATCGGAAACGGAATGAAAGTCGCGTTCGGCAGTCTCGACAACGGCAGAATCGGCATCGCGGCGTTGTCGGTCGGCATCGCGCAAGCCGCTTCGGAAGAAGCCGTCAAATATTCCAAAGACCGAATCGCCTTCGGCAGACCGATCAGCGAATTTCAAGCCGTCCAGCACAAACTCGCGGATATGGCGATGAACACCGAAGCCGCACGGCTTTTGACTTTACGCGCCGCCGCGATGAAGGACGCGAATCATCAACAAGTCGGCGTTTTCTCGGCGCAGGCAAAACTCTTCGCGTCGGAAAACGCCAACAAAGTCTGCGCCGAAGCTATCCAAATTCACGGCGGCAACGGCTACTCGCGGCATTACAACGTCGAAAAATACTACCGCGATGCGCGAATCACGACGATTTACGAAGGCACGAGCGAGATGCAGAAAATTATTATTTCACGCGGAATTTTGAAAGACTAAATTTTTTATGCGGCTTATCAAACCCACAACTCGCGGGCTTTACGTCGAACCCGGCGATTTTTATATTGATCCTTGGCTCCCTGTCGAAAAAGCCGTTTTAACTCACGCGCACGCCGATCATACTTATCGCGGCTCGACCAATTATCTCGTTTCCAAAGAAGGCGAGCGACTTTTTCGGACGAGACTTTACGACGAAGGCAACATCGAAACACTACCTTACGGCAAATCTACGACGATCAACGGCGTGAAAGTCTCCCTGCATCCGGCGGGACACGTTCTCGGTTCGGCGCAGGTGCGCGTCGAATACAAAGGCGAGGTTTGGGTGGCGAGCGGCGATTATAAATTAACGCACGATCCGACGTGCGCCGCGTTTGAGCCGGTTAAATGCCACGCTTTCATCACCGAAGCGACGTTCGGACTGCCGATTTATCGTTGGACGAAACCGGAAATTCTGTTTGAGGAAGTCAACGAATGGTGGCGCGGCAACGTCGAAAAGGGAAAAGCGACGGTAATTTTCGCGTATTCTTTAGGCAAGGCGCAACGGATTATGAAGAGCGTTGATGACTCCATCGGCAAAATTTATACGCACGGCGCGGTTGAAAGATTGACCAAAGATTACCGCGAAATGGGCGTTGAGCTGCCCGAAACAAAATACGTCGGCGAGGTCGAAAACAAAAAAGATTTCGCCGGTTCGCTCGTCATCGCGCCGCCGTCGGCACAGGATACGCCGTGGACGAAAAGATTCGGAGCGCAGTCAAACGGATTCGCTTCCGGCTGGATGCGAATTCGCGGAGCGCGCCGCCGCCGCGCCGTTGATCGCGGAATTATTTTGTCCGACCACGCCGATTGGGACGAATTGATGACCGCCATCAACGCGACCGAAGCCGAACAGATTTGGGTAACGCACGGCAGCATCGAAACGCTCGTCAAGTATTTGAAAAGCATCGGCAAAGACGCGCGACCACTTGAAACAAAATTCGTCGGCGACTCGCCGGAAAGCGAAATTGAAACTGAAAAAGAAATTATTGAACAGGATGGACAGGATAAACAGGATGAATTTTAGATTTTACTGAAGCGTCTAAAAATTAAAATCCTGCAAACCCTGTCCATCCTGTAAAATTCCCGATGAAAAATTTCACCAATTTATATCTCGCGCTTGATCAAACGAACAAAACGAACGAAAAGGTCGAGGCGATGGTCAAATACTTTCGTAAAGCGTCGGCGGAGGATGCGGCGTGGGCGATTTATTTTTTGAGCGGGCGCAAGCCGCGCCAGATTATTCCGACGGCGAAACTGCGGCTTTGGGCGGCAGAAATATCGCAAATTCCCGATTGGCTGTTTGAATTGTCTTATGATGCGGTCGGCGATTTGGCGGAGACGATTGCGCTGCTTTTGCCCGACACAAACGCCGAAGGCAGCGATTTACCGTTGAACCATTGGGTTGAAACGCGGACGATTCCTCTGCGCGATTTGGACGAGACGGAACAGCACGAAGCGGTCGCGCAGGCGTGGAACGAACTCGACGCGAACGAGCGGTTTATCTGGAACAAACTGGTGACG
>JAYVGL010000224.1:0-39678 GCA_043772175.1 Pyrinomonadaceae bacterium
TCTCCAGTTGCGGAGACGATACTTGGCTTTCTTTTTCATAGCAGAAAAATTCTACTATCTATCAACTCCGCAACCTATTTATGCAACAACGCCGAATTCAATTGTAATCAATGATGATGACGCGCCTGCAAAAAATCCAAAAAATCAACGCGCGTTTCGCCGACGGATTAGATTATTCGATTGAAAGTCGGTACGGATTTGAAGAAAATGAAATTAAATTTGATATTTCGGTGCAGATTTGCCGCCGTTGGTCGAATAAAACGCCGCAAAAGTTGTCAAAGTCGAGACAAAACACGTCGTTTTTGCGTCGAAAATGTCGAAGTTCGTCGAAAAAAGGATTGAATTAAATCGAGAAACCTGTGCATATTTGTGTCTAATTTGTCAGATTTAGTGCGTTTTTTTGAACAAAGTCGTACAAATTTACACCACTAAATCAGACATTTATGCCCCATCGTTTTCGCCTTCCGGTTTTTCCGGTCAATTCGCTAAACTGCTGTGAAATAAATAATTTAGCGATACGGCAAGCAAAACTAAGTGCAGAAATATGAGCAAATATGCTCCACCTTTTCGGTGTAAATATGCCCCACCAGAGAGAAAGAAAAGAAAAATAAAGAACACACAGACAGACGCGCCTGAGGGCGGTGTTGTAGTGATGGGTGTGAAAAATTAATTTTTTAAAGAGCGAACGAAAAATAAATTTTAGCTGACAAAGATCGTCTCGTTAAATTTCAGGTAAAATCTTCAAATGAAAATCGGCATTTTAATTTCCGGGCGCGGCTCGAATATGAAGGCGATTATCGAAGCCGTGAAGAGCGGTTTGATTTCCGGTTGCGAGGTTGTGGTCGTTATCAGCGACAAAGCGGGCGCGGAGGGCTTGTTAAAAGCCGCAGAGCGCGGTGTTGAAGCGGTAGTTATCACGAAAAATAAACGCGCGCGGGAGGAACACGATGCAGAAATCGTCGCCGAACTGAAAAAACGCGGTGTCGAATTGGTTTGTCTCGCCGGCTATATGCGGTTTTTGTCGAAGGATTTCGTTCGCGCTTTCCCGGATCGAATCGTTAACATTCATCCGAGTCTGCTGCCGTCGTTCAAAGGTTTGGACGCGCAAAGACAGGCGATTGAATACGGCGTGAAAATTTCGGGCTGCACTGTTCATTTCGTTGACGAAGATTTGGACCACGGCGCGATTATTATGCAGCAAGCGGTTGAAGTGGCGGATGACGAGACGGCGGAGAGTCTGGCGGCGAAGATTTTGGACAAGGAACACGCGCTCTATATCGAAGCGTTAAAAAAGATCGTCGAAGAGAAAATTAAAATTCGCGGCGGAAAGGTTCTGACCGAATCTGTTTTGACATAATCGGGTTTTCTGACTAAACTCTAAGTTTTCACTTTTAAGTGAGGTAATGAACAACTATGCCGAAAAGAACATTTCAACCAAACAACCGCCGCCGAGCGAAGAAACACGGATTTCGAGCGCGAATGGCGACCAAGAACGGACGCGCCGTTTTGAAACGCCGCCGCGCCAAAGGACGCAAAGTATTGACGGTCAAACATTATTAAACTTTCGCTTGCCGAAAGACGAACGGCTGCGGAAACCGGCGGAATTTCGCGTGGTTTACGCCGAAGGCAAGCGTTTTGACGGGCGGTTATTAACGGTTTTTATTCTGCCGTCCGAAACGCCGCATCAAAGGGTCGGCATCACGACCTCCAAAAAAATCAGCAACAAGGCGCACGACCGCAACCGGGCGAAACGCCTTTTGCGCGAGGCTTTTCGTTTGAGCAAAGGCGAACTCGCGGAACTCGAAACGAAATTCGACTGGGTTTTAAATGCGCGGCGTGGGCTTTTGAAAGTAAAATTAGACCAGCCTTTAGAAGAATTTCGACTGATTTTAGCGAAAATAAAAAAGTTTGAGGCGGAAATTTATTTGCCGCAGAGAAAGCAGAAAATCACAGAGATAAATTAATGAAATGCAGTTTTTTCGGATTTCTCTCTATGAATGCGGTTTTCTCTGTGGCAAAATGTATTTTACGATGAAGTTTCCGATTTTAGCCTTTTTGCGGTTTTACAAAGGTTTCATATCGCCGTTTCTGCCGCCGTCGTGCCGTTTCGAGCCGTCGTGTTCGACCTACGCGATGCAGGCGGTCGAAAAATACGGTGCGTTTCGCGGAACTTGGCTCGGTGCAAAACGTATTTTGCGTTGTCAACCTTTTTGCAAAGGCGGTTTCGATCCGGTGAAGTGATTCAAAATTCGGGATTCAAGATTCAGGATTCAAAATTCAGGATTTAGGATTTCAACTTTGAATCTTGAATTCTGAACCTTAAATATAAACAATGTCAGACAATACACAATCAACGCAGTCCCGATTTTTACTCGCCGCCGTGCTTTCGATGGCGGTGCTTTTCGGTTGGACTTATTTTTTTCCGTCGAAAAAAATTGACAATACGAATACGAACACGGCGCAGACGGCAGCGAACACGGCAGTCGTTACAACCGCCACGCCGAATCCCGAAGTTCAACGGAATCAGCCGGTTCCTCAAAATATCGTCGCTACGGCAGACAATGTTCCGAGCAAGGAAATCACGATCAAAACGCCGCTTTATGAAGTAAAACTCGATTCTAAAGGCGCGTTGGCGACGAGTTGGGTTTTGTTGAAAAACGCTTCGCCGAAAGGAGAAAAAAATCTTTACGCGGACGGCTCAAACGACAACGAAAAGAAGCCGCTCGAATTGGTTTCGCCCGAAGCCTTAAAGCGTTCGCCGCGTGAAATTCCTTTTCGACTGGCAACCGGCGACCAAAATGCTGACAATTCAATCAACGAAAAAAATTATCAAGTGTCGGTGAATAGTGACGTTATCGAACTTAACGAAGGGCAAACCAAAATTGATTACGTTTTGAAAGACGAAGCGAGCGGTTTGGAAGTTACTAAAACTTTTACATTCACCGCCGATAGCTACATAACGGATTTGCAGATTAAGTTGACGCGCAACGGACAGCCGATTCCGAACACGAAACTTTTAATCGGGGCGAGCTTGGGCGATCAGGGAATCAAACATCACAATTATTATCACATCGAGCCGGAAGGCGTGGCGTTCGTCAACGGCGGAATCGAACGCCACGCTTCCGCGTCCTTGATTGCGAGCGAAAAAGACTCGGGCGTGCTGGCGGTTAACGGCGACGTGGATTGGGCGGGCGTGGGCGATGCGTATTTTGCGATGGCGGCGGTTCCGTCATCCAAAATGAGCGGCTTGGAATATCGCAGCTCAAAATACGAAGTGACGACCGAACCGTTTTTCGACGGCATTATCGGCTGGGTGACGAGACGCGAAAAAACAAGCGAAATTCGCCATTTGCTGACGGCTTACGTCCCGATCAACGCCGACGGTTCACACACGCAGATTTATACGGGAACCAAAGATTATTTTGTTCTCAATCACTACAATCAAATTTTAACGACTGCGGTCGGCAGACCGATTGATATTGAAAACTTTATCAATTTCAGCAATTGGACGCTTTTCCGTCCGGTTTTCAAAACGCTTTCGATTCCGATTCTCTACGCGTTGACTTTTCTGAACGCCCTCGTCAACAGTTACGGCTTGGCGATTATAATTTTTACGCTGTTCTTTTACACTTTGCTGTTCCCGATGCGCTGGTATCAGTCGAAATCTTTCAAAAAGGCTTCCGGCAACGCGCCGAAAATGAAGGATTTGCAGGAACGTCTGAAGGATATGCAGAAAAAAGGCATTCCGTCGGACGATCCGCGAATGCGCGAACTGCAAATGGAGCAGTTGAAGATGACCAAAGACGCGCTGCCGATTGGCGGCTGTCTGCCGATGCTGCTGCAATTTCCGCTGTTAATCGCGCTTTACACGGCGGTCACGATTTCCATCGGTTTCCGGCAGGCTTCGTTTTTATGGCTGCCGGATTTGTCGGCGGGCGATCCGTGGCACATTCTCGAATTCGGTTTCGCGCTTTCAATGATTCTTTCGATGAAGTTTCAGCCGCAAGCCGCCGTCGCCACGCCCGAACAGCAGATGCAGCAGAAAATGATGACGTATCTGATGCCCGTAATGATGTTGTGGGTGATGTGGGCGGCTCCTGCCGGACTGCTTCTCTACTGGTTTTCGGGCAACATCGTCAGTTTCGTTCAGCAGGTTATTATCAACAAAATGAATAAAACGGGCGAGCCGCCGAAAGAGGAAGTTGTCGCCAGCGTTCCGGCGAACGCGAAAAAGATCAAGCCGAAATTTTCGACTTCGTAAATTTTTCGCTTTTTCAAGTGCTTAAACCGTGAACCAGAGCATCAACCGGGAGCTTATAAATTGATGAACGAAAACTGCCAGCGAGCCGAAACTTTTTTAACCGAGATTTTAAGTGATCTGCGTTTTAACCTGCGCGTTTCTTCGCAGTGGATGGAAGACGGCTGCATTTTGAATTTGAGCGGCGAAGACGTGCCGTATCTTTTAAACGAAAACGGCGAAATGCTCGACGCTTTTGAAACGCTGCTGTTTCAGATTTACGGGCGCGAACTCGAAAGAACGCAGCGTTTCGTCTGCGATGCCGACGGCTACCGGCAAACGCGCCGCGCCGAATTACAGGCGATGGCGCGATTTGCCGCGCAAAACGTCCGCAAAAACGACCGACCTTTCACCTTCGGCGTTTTAAATTCGACCGAACGCCGCGTTATTCACCTGACTTTGCAGGAAGAAACCGATTTGCTGACCGAATCGGTCGGCGCGGGAAAAGATCGCCGACTGCAAGTGCGTCTGAAATAAATTCAAGATTCAAGATTTAGAATTCAGGATGTTAGATTTTAATTTTGAATCCTGAATCTTGAATTTTGAATCTCGAATTTTGAATCCCGAATTCAATGAATAATACTATCGTCGCCCTAGCCACGCCTTTCGGACGCAGCGGAATCGCCGTCATCCGTCTCAGCGGCAACGCTTCACTTGCCATAATTCGCCGACTTACCGCCGACGAAAAATTTTGTCCGCAGCCGCGCTCCGCCAATCTCAAAAAAATCTACGATCTCGAAACCGCCGAAGTTACGGACGAAACTTTAATTACCTATTTTCAATCTCCGCAATCATTTACGGGCGAAGATGTCGTTGAAATTGCTTGCCACGGTTCGCCGATGATCGTTCGACAAATCATTGATTTCTGTTTGAAGCTCGACGCGCGAATGGCGGACGCAGGCGAATTTTCCTTGCGGGCTTTGGCGAACGGGCGAATGGATTTGTCGCAAGCCGAAGCGATTCGGGATTTGATTGACGCAAACACCGTCGCCGCCGCCCGCCAGTCCGTCAGGCAATTGCGCGGCGAACTTTCCAATCAACTTCAGCCTTTGAAAGACGATTTGCTGGATGTAATCGTCGTTCTAGAATCGTCTCTGGAATTTGTCGAAGATGATTTACCGGATTTTCAAGCCGAAAAAATCAAAATCAAATTGCGCGGCATCGCCGAAAATGTCGGCAGAATGGCTTCGACATTTCAGGCTGGAAAACTTTTGCGGGAAGGATTGACGGTCGCGCTCGTCGGTCGCCCGAACGTCGGCAAATCAAGTCTTTTCAACGCTTTGCTCGGACACGACCGCGCCATCGTAACGGAAATCGCCGGGACGACGCGCGACCAGTTGCGAGAGAAACTCGTCATCAGAGACATTCCGATCTCCCTAATTGACACTGCCGGTTTGCGTGAAACTTCCGACACGGTAGAAAGCATCGGAGTCGAACGCTCGAAAAGAATGATGGCGGATGCCGATTTGGTCGTCGTGATGCTTGACGGTTCACAGGAATTGACCGCCGAAGACGATGAAATTCTCGCTCAAATAAAAGATTTACGCTACGTCGTCGCCATCAACAAAATTGATTTGCAAAATTCACCGTTAAATTTTCCGCATTCGGAATCGGTCAAAATTTCGGCGAAAACCGGAGCGGGTCTGGATGAACTGCAAGCCGCCATCATTGCGCCTTTTACACCACAAGACGTTGAAACATCAGGGTTTCTCGTTTCGGACGCACGGCATAACGATCTGCTTTTGAGAGCGCAAGCAGAAATCGAAAGCTCTATAAATCTCCTCGAACAAAAATTCAGCGAAGAAATTATTTTAATCGGTCTGCATAATGCAATTCGCTCGCTCGGGCAAATAACCGGCGAAACAACAACCGAAGATATGTTGAGCCGAATTTTCTCGACGTTTTGTATCGGGAAGTAAATTGCTGTAATTAAAAAAGGAAAGCAATGCTCATCGCTGTTGACAATCAATCCGATAAGTATAAAATACCTCTAAAAACAATTTATAAACTATTTGGGGGCTTATCTAAAAAATGTTTCCGACTGATACCCGCTATGAGACTAAAGTTACGCTGGAAACCGAAATATCGTCGGTGTCCGATGACGATTTACCCTTTAAACTACTTTTTTTGGGCGATTGGCGAGGACGAAGACAGTCCTTAATTATTGACGCTTCGAAATCACGCCCAATCGAAATTGACCGAGACAATTTCGACGACGTGATGAGAAAATTTAATGTCGGGCTGGATTTGACGTTTGAGGACGATGACTTAAATCGCCTTTCATTGCAATTTTCCGAACTTGAAGACTTTCACCCCGACAAAATTTTTCAACAATTGCCGCTCTTCTCGAATTTGCGGGAAATCAGGAATAAATTATCTAACTCCGACACTTACAACGAAGCCGCACGAGAAGTTCGTTCGTGGATTAAAACAGAGAGAAATGCGGATGTTAAGGGAGACACTCCGCAATCAGAAGATTCCGTTGAAAAACAGCCAGCCCCTGACGATTTGCTCGACCGAATTTTAGGTCGAGCGGACGAGAAAAACTTCGCATTGCCTAGCCCAAATGTGCCGTCTTCAGAACTTAGCGAATTTATCGGAAAAATTGTGAAGCCGCATCTAATTCAAACCGATACGGAAGAGCAATCAAATCTATTATTAATTGTTGACGAAATTACGTCCGATTTAATGCGGGAAATTCTGCATCATCCGCAGTTTCAAGCATTAGAATCTGCCTGGCGCGGTTTGTATCTCCTTATCCGAAAAATCGAAACGGATAATAATCTCAAAACATACCTTTACGATATTGGAAAATCCGAACTTTCCGAAACTTTGAAGTCAGCGGACGATTTGACCGCAAATCGAATCTACCGGCTGCTGAATAACGATGAACATTCCTGGGCGTTAGTGGGCGGCAGCTATACTTTTAACTTAAATGTTGATGACGTTGCCGTGCTGATTCGTCTGGCGAAAATCGGGCATAATACTGACACTCCATTTATCTCTCATATTCAGCCGGAAATGTTCGGCTTTAGGTCGTTCAATAATTTCTCCTCTTTCGATAGGCTGCAGTTTTCCGGCAATTTAACGGAAGCCAAACTCTGGAACGCTCTGCGCGAGCTTCCAGAAGCAACCCATCTCGGTTTGGCTCTGCCGCGATTTCTAGCCAGACTTCCCTACGGTGCTAAGACTGAACCGACAGAAACCTTTTATTTTGAGGAGTTTAAGGCATTAGTTCAACACGAAGAATTTCTTTGGGCAAATCCGATCTTCATTTGTGCTTTGCTTCTAGCGCAAAGTTTTGTCAACTCCGGTTGGGATTTATCGAACAACCTTATCCAAGATTTGGAAGACTTGCCGCTCTATTTTTATCAGGAGGAAACGGAAACTCAGTCTAAATCCTGTGCAGAAATTATTATGACGCAAAGCAACGCCGAGTTGCTGGTTGAACAAGGATTGATGCCGCTTATTTCTTTTCGAGATTCAGACCGTGTTCGCATCGGACGTTTTCAATCAATTACTTTCTCCGAATCTATGTTAAGCGGAAAATGGAAATGATCTAATTATTGCATACAAAGGGTTTGCTCAAACTAAAAAAGTCTCCGCTTTCTAAATCCGTCAAAATCAAATAATCTATTGGCTGCGGCAACTAACATCTGCTGTTTTACTTTAGACCAAATGATCAGAAGTTATGATTTTCGATGAAGAATTTGATGTGATAGTTATCGGTGCGGGACACGCCGGCTGTGAAGCCGCTTCTGCTTCCGCCCGGCTCGGCAGTGAGACGGCACTGGTAACCTTAAATTTAGATTTAATCGGACAGATGTCCTGCAATCCGGCAATCGGCGGGATTGCCAAAGGTCATCTCGTCCGCGAAATAGATGCGCTTGGCGGCATTATGGGGCGCATTATTGACCGAACGGGAATTCAATTTCGATTGCTTAACCGTTCGCGCGGACCGGCAGTGCAGTCGCCGCGCGCTCAGGCAGATCGTGCTTTATACCGAACTGAAATGCGCCGCGTTTTGGAAGCCACTTCAAATCTCCATCTGAGACAAGGATCTGTCGTTGATTTAATCGTTGAAAACGGAACGGTTATCGGTATCGAGCTACAGGACACGCGCCGCTTCGGCGCAAAATCAGTAATTGTCGCTGCCGGAACTTTTCTAAATGGAACGGTTCACACCGGACAGAGGACATTTTCCGCCGGTCGCGCCGGTGAACCGGCTTCCATCGAACTCGCTGAATCCCTGCGCCGCTTAGGATTCCCGGTCGGGAGATTAAAAACCGGAACGCCGCCGCGTCTCGACGGTCGAACGATTGACTGGGATGCTTTTGAAGCGCAGCCCGCCGATGAAAACCCGGTGGCGTTTTCATTTGCTACCGAAAAACTCGATCAGCCGCAGGTGCAGTGTTTCATCGGTTACACCACTGAATCCCTGCACGATGAAATTCGTAATAATCTTCATCGGTCGCCGCTTTATTCGGGGAAGATCAAGGGAATCGGTCCCCGCTATTGTCCTTCGATTGAGGACAAAGTTGTCAAATTCGCAGACAAAAACAGACATCAACTTTTTTTGGAACCGGAAGGATATGACACCAACGAAGTTTACCTAAATGGTTTTTCCACTTCTTTGCCCGCCGAATTACAACAGAGTTTGCTGAAGATGATTGACGGATTCGAGAACGTCAAAATTATCAGACCGGGTTATGCTATCGAGTACGATTATATTGACCCGCGTGAACTTCAGCCGACCATGCAGACCACACGTGTTAAAGGTTTATTTCTCGCCGGACAAATTAACGGAACGACAGGTTACGAAGAAGCTGCCTGTCAAGGACTGATCGCCGGAATCAACGCCGCTTTTCACTCTTCGCGTCAAAGACCGTTTCTTTTAGGACGCGATGAGGCATACATCGGTGTTTTGGTGGACGATCTGATTCGACACGGTGTTGATGAACCCTACCGGATTTTTACTTCGAGGGCGGAAGCGAGATTGACTCTTAGGCACGATAATGCCGACCGTCGTTTGTCTCCAAAGGGTCGAGAAATAGGACTTTTAGGGGATAGCGATTGGGAAAAGTTCAACAACAAGAGGGACAATATTGCAACACTTCGCAATACTTTAAACAATACGAAGTTCAAGCGTTCAGATATAGCTTATTCGACGGTGTCAAAACTTTTGGGTTGTGACTTGGGCGACTCGATCAGCCTATCGCAACTTGCTCAGCGGCAGAATGTTACCGCTGATATAGTTCATAGTTTGTTGCCGGGACCGACGAAAAACACTAAGAGAAGTGAATTGGAATCGGCTCTGGCGGATTCCCTTTACAGCGGTTACATAGAAACTCAGAACAACTCAAACGAGCGAATTTATCATAATGATAGTTTGAAAGTTCCTAATGAGTTTAATTTCAAGTTGATTGAAGGTCTTTCAAACGAAATGTCGGAGCGGCTAAATCGCGCCAGCCCACAGACGTTCGCTCAAGTGCGAAAAATTTCCGGGTTGACTCCGACCGCTCAGGCAACGGTGCTTGTTTATCTGACATCACGCAAAACACAAAAAGTCGGCTGATTGTTATATGTTCTTTCGAGAAATGTGGGACGTGCTTCATTTTGGAATGAAGCACGTCCCACATTTTGCAGTCTAATGGCAATCAATTTCGGAATATGTTAGATTGATTTATCACTTCATCTGAAACCTAAACGAAAATGGCAAAAGTAATAACCGTAGCAAACCAAAAAGGCGGAGTCGGTAAAACTACAACAGCGGTGAATCTGGCTGCCGGTCTCGCGGTCGAAGAAAAAAAAGTGTTATTGATAGATGCCGACCCGCAAGGAAACGCAACCTCCGGCGCGGGAATTCCACGAATACAATCTCGAAAAACACTTTATAATCTGCTGATCTTAGGTGAAAAATTAGAGAATGTAGTTTTACCTACTGAATTGCCTTTGCTGTGGATCATTCCGGCGGATAAAAATCTAGCCGGAGCGGAAGTCGAGTTAGTTGATTCGACGGAAAGGGAATACAAGCTCAAAAATCTCGTTAATGGTATTAGAAGTGATTACGATTACATAATTATTGATTGTCCGCCATCGTTAGGATTGCTAACGATCAATGCGCTGACAGCCGCAGATTCGTTACTGGTTCCGATACAATGTGAGTATTACGCGCTGGAAGGAGTAACGGAACTATTTGATACGCTGGCGAGGCTGCGACGCGGGTTGAATCCAAAATTAACAATCGAAGGACTTTTATTAACTATGTATGACGAAAGAACTAACCTTTCGGCAGCGGTCGCCAAAGATTTACGCGATTTTTACGGTTCGCAGGTATTGAAAACCGTTATCCCGCGAAATGTTAGGTTAGCGGAGGCTCCGAGTTACGGCAAACCCATAATTTTGTATGATATTCGTTCGAGAGGCGCGGAGAGTTATATTCAATTAGCCAAGGAGATTTTGAGCCATGAGTAGAAAAGTTTTAGGTCGCGGGTTGGGTGCCTTACTGGGGGATGAGAACTTAAATTCCAGCAAAGAAGAATATATAGAAATAGATTTGGATTTGATACAGCCGAACTCAGAGCAGCCGCGCACAAGATTTACCAATGAAAGTTTGGAAGAATTAGCACAATCAATTCGCGTTAACGGCGTAATTCAACCGATAATCGTCAGAAAAAAAGGATCAACATTTGAAATAGTTGCCGGTGAAAGACGTTGGCGGGCATCGCAAAAGGCTGGTCTGCAAAAAGTTCCGGCAGTTGTGAGAGAGGTTTCAGATGAAAAATTGCTTGAGTTAGCTTTGATCGAAAACATTCAACGACAGGAATTGAATGCTATCGAAGAAGCCAGGGCATACAAAAATTTGATCGAAGCCATCGGATTAACACAGGAAATGGTTGCCGAAAGAGTTGGAAAGAACAGGACGGTGGTAACTACATTTCTCAGGCTTTTGAAGCTGCCGGAAGATATTCAAAAACTTATTGAAGAGGAGAAAATATCTGCCGGACACGCTAGAGCGTTGCTAATGGCTGAAAATGCCGATTCACAAAGACGCTTGGCGCAGAAAATAATCGAAATGTCGCTTTCGGTTAGGGAAACCGAAAAAGCAGTGAAAAGGTTAGGCAAAGAAGATGACTTAGAAATAGAGAAGCCGAGGACAAAAGTGAAAATTGATGCCAATGTAAAAGCGGCGGAAACAAAACTTCGCCGGTACTTGGGAACACAAGTACAGATATTGCCGGACGGAAAAGGAACGGGCGGAAAAATCGAAATAGAGTTTTACAGCGAATCGGATTTAGACCGGATTTATCAGGTGATTATCAGTTAAAGCATTGGAAGACTTGTAGTTATGAATCAAAAAAGACTAACAGAAATGGTTTCTTCTGCTGGTTGAGTGGCGAAACTTGCGCCCGACGACCTTGCTCAAGTTTTGAGCAAATTACCATCGCAGAATTTTTCGACGGATGTTCTAGTCGGCTATGAGACATCTGACGATGCCGGTGTGTTTCGCCTGAACGACACGACCGCACTCGTGCAAACCATTGATTTCTTTACACCTATCGCCGACGAGCCGGAAATTTACGGGCGCATTGCCGCGATAAACTCACTCAATGACATTTACGCGATGGGCGGCACACCGATTTCCGCGCTTTCCATCGTGTGTTACCCGCAAAAGGGCGATTGGGACGTTTTAGGCGAAATTATGCTCGGCGGACAGAAAATGTTGAATGAAGAAAACGTCGTCGTTTTGGGCGGACATTCGGTTGATGACCAGGAGATAAAATTCGGTTATGCAGTAACGGGACTAATTGATCCGAATAGAATTGTCAGAAATTCGGGCGCGAAAGCGGGCGACGTTTTAGTTTTGACTAAACCAATCGGGACGGGTGTCATCAGCACCGGAATAAAATTTGAAAAAGCCGGTGAAACGGCAAAAAATGCCGCGTTAAAAACAATGACCACTTCGGCGCGGGAAGCATCTAAAGTGATGCAGGAAATCGGCGCGAACGGCTGCACGGATATAACCGGATTCGGACTGCTCGGACACAGTTATGAGCTGGCGAAAGCCAGTCGGGTGACGCTGAAAATCGAGTCTGGAAATGTTCCTCTGCTGCCGGATGTGATTGATTTAATCGGGCAAAAGATGTTGACGCGAGGCGACAAGAATAATCGCGTTTATGTCGGCGATACGATGAAATTTAACGATGCGGTTTCAAAAGAAATGCAGAGCGCGTTGTTTGATCCGCAGACGGCGGGCGGTTTGTTGGTAAGTCTGGAAGAGAAAAAGGCAGGCGATTTTATAGAAAAGGTCGAGGGCGCAGTAGTCATCGGCAGAGTCGAAATTTTCAGAGATTTTTTGATCGAAGTAGATTAGAAAATACGTTCGGCAGCTTTTCGGAATTAAGAAAATGTTTTATCTATTTATACTCGAGTCCATCGGCACATCAGAATTGCTTCTGATCGGATTAGTCGCGCTGATTATTTTCGGACCGCGAAAACTGCCGGAACTGGCGCGAATGCTGGGCAAGGCGATGAACGAATTTCGCCGCACCACCGACGACTTTAAGGAAACCTGGGCGCGAGAAGTTGATTTTGAGAGTGAAGATAAGCAAATCCAGCCGGAATTGAGTGCGCTTTCGACGACAACGCAGAATTCGATTCAGAGAACCGAAACGACGATGAAAAATGAAATAGTCGCGCCGGAGATCAAAGCAATCAGCGCGGCGGATTTCCAGACGAAACTGCCGGAAAAAGAAATTGAAATGCCGCAAAAGGTCGAAAGCGGTTTGGCGGAAAAGCGCGACTGGTTGTAAAAGCAATTTCAGTAAACTCATCAACAACAGTAAAAATGAACTCCGACGAAGCCATCAGCGAAGAACAACTCGGCAAGCAAATGTCGTTTTTGGAGCATCTTGACGAGTTCCGAAAGCGACTCGTAAAGTCTGTAATAGTTGTAGTTATAGCTTTTACGCTGTGTTGGGTGTTCGCCTCGAAGCCGATTTACAATTTTCTGTCCGTCCCGATTCGGGAGGCTCTTTCGGAAGCTAACCGCCGCGAAATTCCGGTTGACGGTTTGACCGGAAACGAAAAAGTCCTGCCGTTGAATAATTTGGTCGAGAACGACACCGGGCGTTATGTATTTGACCGCAAAACAACGCTGGGTGTCGGCGTGGTGTCAGACGGAACTTCGGTTTTGGCGAAAGTGCAAAAAGATGCGACCGGGAAACTGGGACTTTTTACCGATGAACCCATCTTCACGAGCAACGCTATACTGCCGAAAGGAATTCGTTTGCCGGTTGACTTTGAACACATAGAGACGGACGACGAGGCGAGCAACGGGGAACGAATGACGGTGACGACGGCGTTTGAGCCTTTCAGTCTTTACGTTACGGTGTCGCTTTACGCGGCGATTGCCGTTTCACTACCGTTTTTGCTACTGCAAATCTGGGGATTTATTTCGCCCGCGCTCTACAAACACGAACGCGCTTACGTTACGCCGTTTATCGCGCTTTCTTCAGCGTCTTTTGTTCTCGGCGCGGCGTTCGCTTACTACGTTTTGTTTCCGCCCGCCGTAAAATACCTACTCGGACTCGGTTCGGACTTTCAACTATTGCTTAAAGCAACCGACTATTTCGACTTTATTACGCTGATAATGCTGGCGATGGGATTGATTTTTCAGATGCCGGCGATTACTTATGTTTTGGCGCGAATCGGCATCGTCAACGCGAAATTGCTGGTGAAAAGCTGGAAGATTGCGATTGTGGTGATTCTGATCGTGGCGGCAGTCGCGTCGCCGACCTCCGACATTCCGAATATGATGCTGTTCGCCGCGCCGATGATCGTTCTGTATATCATTTCAATCTTCGTAGCGTGGTTTTTCGGCAAACGGCGGCAGAACGACGAAGAAGCGGGGCGCGAAAGCTGATTTGCAAGCCGCGATAGAAAGCTGATAAATGCGCTCGCCGCTTCCGCCCGCCGAACAGTCGGTTGTGTAAAAATTCGCCTCAAAAACGTGCCGGCAAAAATTACCTTTACTGCGCCGTTTAAAAGATCAAAATCGGCGGTTAATCCGACTTTTAAGCCGCCTCGCTACATCAATCAGATCAAAAACGAACATAATGAATCAGACACGAAAGCGGACAAGAAACAGGATGAAAATCACATTTATACTTTTGACGATAATTTTGACGGCGATGACGACTTTTTCACAGACGCAGATTCCGCCGGTTGAAGCGGGCGTTTCGCAGACGTTAGCGAAATGGCGCGGCGCAAATTACTCCGACGTGCGTTATAAACTAAACATCACGCTCGAAAAAGGCGCGCCGCTGATAACAGGCGACATCGAAATTCGCGTCAAATTAACGGACGAAGGCGCGAGAAATGATTTGATTCTTGATTGGCGGACGACGCAGTTTCGGAATGATAGAGACAAGCCTAACATTAGCGTGGATCAGGTCAATGATACCCAGATGGGAAAATCATCGAACGATAACGGTAAAGAATTATATTGGGTAGAGAATGAACATTTAATCATTGAAAAAAGATTTCTTCGTAAAGGCGAAAATACTGTTCAAATTTCTTTTGCTTCGCCTATTAAAACATCGGGCGCGGCGATCACGCGCTACGTTGACAAAGAAGACGGCGCGGAATACGTCTATTCGCTGTTCGTCCCGTCGGACGCAAGCACGGCGTTTCCCGTGTTTGACCAGCCGGATCTGAAGGCGCGGTTTCATTTAGAAACAACCGCACCAAAATCGTGGAATGTCATTTCAAATTCCGAAGCTATTATAACTGTTGAACAAGCCCATCCAACATTGGTTTTTTATTCATTTGAAGAAACTAAACCAATCAGCACATATGTTTTTGCATTTGCGGCGGGAGAATTCTCGGAATTTGTCGAAGGTGAAAACGAGCCGATTCAAAATCGGCATATAAAAGACGGCGATTATAGTATTTTGCATCGTGGAATTGACTTAAAATCTGCTCTTATTACGGGAAAACCACCAAAAAAAGCTATCAAAACTCCGTATGAACCTGCAAAAATCTACGTCCGCAAATCGCAAGCCGAGAAATTCAAACAGCACGCGGCAGAAGTTTTTCGATTAAACCGCGAAGGCGTAAAATTCCTCGAAAGCTATTTCGATTACAAATTTCCGTTTCCGAAATACGATTTGGTGTTGATTCCTGAATTTCCGTTCGGCGGAATGGAACACGCGGGCGCGACTTTTTTGCGCGAAGACCGCGTTATTTTCCCGACCGAGCCGACGAAGAATGATTACATCACGCGGGCGAACGTCATCTTTCACGAAGCCGCGCATCAATGGTTCGGCGACACGGTAACGATGAAATGGTTTGACGATCTGTGGCTCAAGGAAGGCTTTGCCGAGTTTATGGCGTATAAAACTCTCGAAAAAGTGATGCCTGAATACAACGCCTGGAAAATCTTTTACGAGCGCAACAAGCAAGCCGCGTATCTGACCGATTCGACCAAAGGCACAACGCCGATTTATCAGGAAATCCCGAACCTCTCGGCGGCAAAATCCGCTTACGGCAACATCGTTTATCGCAAAGCCCCGTCGTTTCTACGCCAAGCCGAATTCTATCTGGGCGAAGATAAATTTCAAACGGCAGTTCGCGCATTTTTGAAGAAACACGAATTCGCTAACGCCGAATGGACGGATTTTGTTAAGGAATTAAAAAATGCTACAGATTATGAAAAAAACACTCGAAGAGATTTGAATGTGTGGGCAACTAATTGGGTTAGACAACGTAGCTTGGCAAAAGTGCGGGTGAAATTTCTCCGCAGTTTTTCAGATAGAAAGCCTTTTTGCCTTGCCGAACAAGAAAACATTCTCAAAGAAAAGGGTTGGTGGGAATCAAGATTCCAGACATTGTTAATTCAAAAAAATGGCAAAAGAGAAACGCTTAACTGCTTTACAATGCAGACAAATCTTGATGATTTCAATAAGGAATCCAGCGCAGTCGCTCTTCAGATGGAAAAATATCAATATGAAGCTGCAATTCCAAATTATCAAGATTACGGCTACGGCATCTTTGTACTTGACAAAAAAAGTCGCGCTTACGTTCTCGCCAATATCCAAACGGAAAAAGACGATTTTCTCCGCACGACGATGTGGGGCGCGTTGTGGGATTCGGTCAGGGAAACGGAATTGAACCCGAAAGATTACGTCGAACTCGTTATCAAAAACATCAACGTCGAATCGGACGAAAGCACGATTCAAACATTGCTTGGACGAGTTTCGACCGCGATGAATTATTATCTGTCGGACGCGCAATCAAAAGCACTCGCGCCGCGTATCGAAAATGCTTTGCTGAACGGTATGGCGAAAGCCGAAACCGTCGGTCAGAAAATTACATTTTATCGCGCTTATCTGAACATCGCTTCGACTGACAAGGCAAAGAAACTATTAAAGGATATTTTGGAAAACAACGGTAAAATGTCCATCGCTGTTGATGTCGGTTCGGAAAGCGGCGCAATTCGACTGACGGATGTCGCTCTGCCGCTGAAGACCAAAGACAAATTCGACATCGTAACCAAACTTTTAATTTTAGGCGACGTTTCCGCGCCTAATATGCTAGCCGAACTCGAAAAAACGGAAACATCCGACGAAGCCAAACGCTACGCTTACGCCGCGAAAGCCGGAATCGGAACTGCCGAAAACAAAGCGAAATTTTGGAATGATTTTACAAACAATAAAGAAATCTCCGAAAGCTATATCGAATCGGCGTTCGTCGCTTTTAATTCGTCGAAACACGCCGATTTAACTTTAATATATCTCGAAAAATCGCTTGCCGAATTGCCGAATTTGAAACGCAACCGCAAAATCTTTTTCGTCAACGGCTGGCTCGCGGCGTTTATCGGCGGGCAGAAAAGCGTCGAAGCGTTGGCAATCGTCAATAAATTTTTGGCGGACAATCCGAATCTGGACAGAGATTTACGGCTGAAAGTTTTGGAAAATGTTGACGGTTTGGAACGCGCCGTGAAGATTCGTGCAAAATACGAGAAATAAATAATCTGAGATCGGGTTAAGAAGTTAGGTTAATTTTTCAAAGTGAAAGGCGATGCGGGCAGGCAAACTATTCGTTGTTCACTTTTAACTATTCGCTGCTGAAACAAAGAATCTTCGCTTCAATAACGAATAGTTAAATTCGCGCTTCGCATTACGCTGGCTCTACCGAAATGACGTTAAATATAATTACAAAAGGCGCAAGAGAAAACCTGTAGAGGTCTTTTGCGCCTTTTGTGACTGTTCTATTTTGAAAAATTAAAGATTGAGCAGAGAGGCTTTCGCGGCTCGAAATTCGTCTTCGCTCAAAACGCCTTTTTCGCGTAAGTTTGCCAGCCGTTCGAGTTCCGCCGTAATATCTTTTTTGTCGCCCGCCGCAGTTTCCGCCGCGTCTTTGTTATTAAATTTATCGAGCAGTGCGCCGCCGTATTTTTTGCCGACTTTGCTTCCGAGAACGCCGCCGACCACTGCGCCCGTGAAAGTTCCGATGACCGGCATAAAAGCCGTCCCGACCTGCGCTCCGACCAACGCGCCGCCCGCAACTCCGGCTAGACTGCCGGTTTTTTCGTTTTCCTCTTTCTGCCTCGCCGCTTCGTCTTGTTTTTTATCGCTCATTTGAAACCTCCGAGTATAATTTTTTGCTGTCTGTGTGATTATAAATTACTTCGTTTAAAAAACAATGAACAAAGTGTTATTCGAGATTCACAATTTAGGGTTCAGGATTTAGGATTCAGGATTTAGGATTTCAAATTTTAAGCGAATACTCTCGCATAAATAATCTTGAATCTTAAATCCTGAATCCTGAATCTCGAATCTCGAATCCTAAACCCCAAACCTACGTCTCCAGTGCTGAAGTTTGCGTTTTAATGCCGTTTTCGGACGATGCGGCTTTGGCGGCAAGCGGCTCTTTTTTGTCTTCGGTAATTTTCGCTTCGGGCAGGAAGTGATTGAATAGTCGGCGAATTTTCGCTTTATCGTTGGCTTCGACGGCGCGGCGGAAATTGCTGATGATGTTGGCGACTTCTTCGCCGGAATAAGCAGCGATTTTGCCGATGAAAATTTTCGGATGCGTCGTTTTCAAAAGGCTTTCGCCGGTGATTTCCAATTCTTCAAACAGCTTTTCGCCGTTGCGGATGCCGGTGAAAACGATGTCAATGTCCTCGTAAGGCTGCAAACCCGAAAGCCGAATCATATCTTCGGCGAGGGCGAGAATCTTGACGGGTTTGCCCATATCGAGAATGAAAATCTCGCCGCCTTTGCCGATGGCTCCCGCCTGCAAAACCAGTGCGGACGCTTCGGGAATCGTCATAAAATAGCGCGTCATTTCCGGGTCGGTAACGGTGATCGCTTCGCCTTTTAAAATCTGTTCGCGGAAAATCGGGACGACCGAACCGGCGGAACCGAGAACATTGCCGAAACGGACGGCGACGTAATTGGTTTCATAAACGCGATTCAGGTTTTGCAGAACGATTTCCGCAACGCGCTTCGACGCGCCCATCACGCTAGTCGGGTTGACGGCTTTGTCGGTTGAAATCAAAACAAAATCTTTAACGCCGAACTTGCCCGCCAACTCGCCGATCAATTCAGTTGCCAGGACGTTATTTTTGATTGCTTCGGTCGGATTCGTCTCCATCAGCGGAACGTGCTTGTGCGCGGCGGCGTGGAAGATAACCGCCGGTTTATATTCGGCGAAAATTTCGCGCATTCGCGGTTCGTCGCCGATGTCGGCGATCAGCGGAACAAAGTTCGTTTTCAGGAAATTCTTAGCGAGTTCGCGCTCGATTTGAAACAAAGCGAATTCGCTTCGTTCAACCAACAGCAGTATTTTCGGGTTGAACTCCGTAATCTGACGCACGAGTTCCGAGCCGATTGAGCCGCCCGCGCCCGTTACCATCACAACTTTACCGGTGAGAAATCCGTGCAGGTTTTCGTTATCAAGCTGGACGGTTTCGCGCCCCAGAAGGTCTTCGATCTGCACATCGCGGATGCGGCTGATTTGAATGCGCCCGTGAATAATTTCGTGCAGACTCGGGACAATCTGAGTTTTGACCGGAATTTCGCGGCAGATGTCTATGATGCGGCGGATGTCTTTGCCCTGCGCTTGGTCAACGGCGATGACGACCTGCTCGACGTGCAGTTCGTCGGCGATTCGCGCCAGATCATCGGTCGTTCCCAAAACTTTCACGCCGCTGACGCTGCCGCCTTTTTTATGGCGGTCGTCGTCAATAAATCCTTTGACATCGAGTTCGGCATCGGCGCGTCCGAGAATGTCTCTGACCGCTAAAGCACCGACGCGACCCGCGCCGACGAACAGCGTCGGTTTCGATTTGTGACGGCGTTTGGTTAATCGAAACGTCCGTTTTTCGGAAACTTCATAACCGAAGCGTCGCAAAATTCGCAGAGCCAGCAGTCCGGCGAACGCCAGTCCCGTATCCATCGTAATAATCGAAAGCGGAACCTGCCAGCGCGAAAATTGCTCGCTTGAAACCAAAAGGCGAATCAAAACCAGAATAACGCCGGAAATCAGCGCGGCTTTGAGAAAAGCTTTGATGTCTTCGAGGCTGACGTAACGCCAGATAATCGAATACGCGCCAACCAGAAACAGCGAGGCGAATTGAATGAAAACGACGAACGGCAGCTGCGTCAAAGCGTTATCGAAATAAAACTCGCTCAATTGAAATTCAAAGCGCAGCAAATATGCTAGAAAAAACGCACCGCCCAAAACGGCGATGTCAGCCGCCAGTTGAAACGGACGGCGCAGAAACCATAAACGCTCGCGGTCGCGGAGGTTGTTCAGCAAACTTTTCATTCGTGTCGGAAAATAAAATTTATACTTTGAAGTTACTTACCAAAACCGAAACAGTCAAGAGTTTAGCGGCAGTTCGATTTACAAATGCAACCGTCGGGACAATAAGTTGAATCAAAGGCGATTGTAGGTTATTCTTGGCAACGGTCAAATTATACACCACGAAATGAGGTTTTTATGAATTTTAAGTTTTGGTTAAGCTGTGTTTTAATTTTCGGGGCGGCGCAGATGGCTTTCGGACAGCAAGCCGTCATTCAGCAATCGCCTTTTACGCCGAAGGACGACATCGGTTATATGGTCGGAGTCGGCGATGAGGTGACCGGCAAAATTTTGGGCGAAGCGCAGTTCGATTTCGTTTCGGAAGTTGACGAAGACGGCAGACTGCAAATTCCGTTTTTCGACAAAGCGATCCAGGCGAAATGCCGCACGGAAAAAGAATTACGCGCCGACATCACGCAGATATTGGCGAAATATCTGAAAAACCCGCAGATCAGCGTTCGCGTTACGACGCGGCGCAGTCGTCCGCCTGCAATTATTTCCGGCGAAGTCCGCACTCAGCAGCAAGTTGATCTGCGCCGCCAAGCGCGTCTGCTCGATATGCTTTCGCTGGCAGGCGGCGTAACCGAGCAAGCCGGCGGCACGATCCAGCTTTTCCGCACCCAAAAGCCGATATGCAGTGAAAGCAGCGAAGACCGAGATTTGCAGGCGACTTTAGGCAGCGGTTTGGATGTCGCTCCGAAAATTTTCAGTTTGAGCAGTCTGCGCGAAGGACGCGAGGACGCGAACCCGATAATTTTTCCGGGCGATTTGATCATTGTTGACAAAGCCTCGCCGGTTTATATCACGGGCGAAGTAACCGCGCCGCAGGGAATTTACCTGAAAGAAGGCGGCACGACGCTGATGGAAGCCATCGGTAAAGTTAACGGCGTAAAGCGCGAAGCCAAAACGAAAAACATAAAAATATATCGTTTGAAGCCGAATTCAAAAGACCGCGAAATCATCTCCGTTAATTACGATTTAATTAAAAAAGGCGAGCAGAAAGACGTTCTGCTCCAGCCTTACGATATTGTCGAAGTTGATAAATCAAAGAAAAGTGCCGGGCAAATCGCTCTGGAATTGGCGACCGGACTCGGACGCTCTGGCTTGGGCGCACTCACCACGGGTTTGCCGACGGTTCTTTACTAAAACGAAATCCGCGAAAATCGTGAAAAGCCGGTGAGATTGCCGGCTTTTTTTATTGAGACTTCTCTATTTCACTGATTTCATCAACGCGGCGGGCATGTCGTCCGCCGTCAAAGTCCGTTTCGAGATACGATTTGATGATTTTGGAAACTTCTTCGGGCGAAATCATTCGCGCCGGAACGCTCAAAACATTCGCGTCGTTGTGTTGCCGCGCCAGCCGCGCCGTCTCCTCATTCCAGGCGAGCGCGGCGCGAATGCCGTGGACTTTATTGGCGGCAATCTGCATTCCGTTGCCCGAACCGCAGACTAAAATTCCCCGCGCGCCGTCGCCGTTCGCCACTTTCTCGGCGACCTTCTGCGCGTAAATCGGATAATCAACCGCTTCGGTCGAATTTGTCCCGACATCTTCATATTCAATGCCCATCTCGTCAAGCTGCCGCTTAACTTTTTCTTTCTCTTCGTAACCCGCGTGATCTGCTCCGATGACAATTTTCATTTTATTTTTCCTCTTCGAATGCGATTTTAGCCGAAATTCCGGCGACATTCTAACGACAGGCGCACGATTTTTGCTAAAATCACAGCGTCGAGTTTTTTAAAGCGAAAATGTTTTATCGTCTCGCCGCCGATTTTATTTTAATCTTTCACTTCTGCTGTGTGCTTTTGATAGTTTTCGGCGGCTTGCTCGTGCTGCGTCGGCGGCAGTTTGCGCGGTTTCATCTTCCGGCGGTTATTTGGGGAATTTTAATCGAACTTTTCCAATGGAACTGTCCGCTGACGACGATTGAAAATTATCTGCGCGGACTAGGCGGCGAAAGCGGTTACGACGGCGGTTTCATTGATTATTTCGTGTCGCTCGTTTTATATTCCCCGCTCTCGCCGACCGTCAGATTCGCGCTCGGATGGCTGCTTCTGATATTCAATCTGACGATTTACTGGTTTGCTTTCCGTCGCGCCAGGATCGTTTGAATTTATTTGCGACAACGGTTTGACGAATCTTTCGCATCGGAATTTCCGAATCGTTCACGTCCTTTGATTTGTCCGGCGCGGTGAAAACTTTTATAATCGCGTTGGAAAATAAAATAAATCCTTGATGAAAACAGTCGCTCTAAAAATTGTCTGCCTGCTCGTTTTCGTTTCGGCGGCGGCAGCGCAGGATTATCTGCCGGAACTCGTGCGGCGGATTAAACCGTCGGCGGTTGCCATCGAAACTTTTGACGCGAAAGGCGCGACGATTTCTCGCGGCAGCGGATTTTTCGTGGCGAACGATAAGGTTATTACGAATCGCCACGTCATCGAAAGATCGAACCGCGTCGAAATTCACCTGATTGACGGCAAAAAATTCGTAGCGAAAGGCGTTCTGGCGATTGACGGCGAAGGCGATTTGGCTCTTTTGCAGGTTGATGTGCCGCCGAATTCGGTCGCCGCGCTGCCTCTGGTGCAGAATGCGCCGCAGGAAGGCGAGTCAATCGTTGTCATCGGTAACCCGTTCGGTTTGGAAGGTTCGGTGTCGAACGGCATTGTGTCCGCCGTCCGCGAAATTCCGGGTTACGGGAAAATCATTCAAATCACCGCGCCGATTTCGCCCGGCTCAAGCGGTTCGCCCGTCGTTAATATGCGCGGGCAAGTGATCGGTGTCGCCACTTTGCAAGCCGCCGAAGGTCAGAGCATCAATTTCGCCGTGCCGTCCGCCAGAATCGCGCAGTTGAAAATCGGTGATTTGCAAACTTTCGCCTCCCTCAACAGCGAAACTCTAAAAAATAAACGCGCTGCCGCACAGAATTTATATTCGCAGGGCTTGGGAATTCTATCGCGGGATGATTACGCAAAAGCGGTAACTTATTTTGAGAAAGCGGTCGAGATTGATCCGAACTACGCGGAAAGCTGGTATCAAGCCGGATTTTGTTACGGAATGCTCGGCAGACACGCCGACGCGCTGAAAGCCTCGCGTCAAGCCGCGAAATTGCGCCCGGAGTGGGCGGAAACTTTCGTTAACATCGGCGCGTCGAGTTTTGCGCTCGGACAATATAAAGACGCGGCGGACGCTTACCGCACTGCCGCGAAACTCGACGATGGCAACGCCGACACGCTTTATGCGCTTGGACTTTCCCTCGGCAAAATCGGTCGCACCGACGAAGAATTGCTCGCCTACAAACGCGCCGTTGTCATCAAACCGGATTTAGCGAATGCCTGGGAGCAACTCGGCGCGGGTTATTTCAAACAGAAACGCTACGGCGAGTCGGTCGCCGCCTTCGAGCAGTTGAAAATTTATAAACCCGACGCGAAAACCTACAATTATCTCGGCGAAAATTACTACGAACTCGGCAAAACTCAGGACAGCATTGACGCTTTCAACAATGCCGTCGCCTACAATCCCGATTACGACCGCGCCCGTTACAACCTCGGCAAAGCCTACGTCAAACTCGGCGACACGGCTTCGGCAAACGTCCAATACGAAATTCTCCGCAACAACAAATCCGATTGGGCGGATCGGCTTTACGTTTTGATCAATCCTTAACGTGATAATCCGAAGACAAATACCTTATAAATTGATCGGCATTACACTTTGTTTCGGAGTATTTACGCTGTTGCATTGGTTCCTATTCATCTACCTTGAAAGGACAGCCGAAGACCCTGATGGGTTTGCGTCCATTTTAGTATTTTCTGTTCTTCTCGGATCATTTTTGGCGACTGGTATTTTTGCCTGCGTAACGCTTGCTAGATTTTTGTTTTCAGAAAATTCAAAAAATTAATCAATCCCTAAAAATTAGTATTCAATCGCGGGATCGTCAGCCGTCGCCGGTGCGCCGTGTTTGTCGGCGGCGTGAATTACACCGTCGGTGGCGATGTAAAATGATCGAAAGCCGGTTACGCCGTAGGCTATCGGGACGGCGGAAATGTTGAAAGTTGCTTCGCTGGTGGTTGTTCGCGGGGTGAAAGCGATGGTGAAATTATAGCCGTTGGCGTAACCTCGCGCTAACAATTCACTGACTAATCCGGCAGCGGCAAGCTGATTCAGAGTGCCGAAGTTGCCGTTGCCCGAAGTCGCCTGATAAGTTACTTCCGCTGAATGCAGCGTTCGTATGCTGGAAATCGTGCATTCTTCGTTCGGCGAACACGGATTTTCGAGTATCGGATCATCGGCGGTCGCAATCGCGCCGTGTTTATCCGCACCGCGAATCACGCCGGACGCGGCGATGTAAAAAGATTTGCGACCCGTTTTGCCGTAACGCTGCGGCGTTGCCGTGATAACGAAACTTGACGGAGTATTGCCATTGAACGCGGTTGTTTGAACGGCGAAATGATAGCCGTATTTGTTGCCCGAAGCGATCACCGCGTCTATCAAATTCGCTTGCAGCAAACTATCCAGCGAACCGAAACTGCCGTTGCCGGATGTCGCTGAATAAGTTATTTCTGCCGAATGAAGCGTTTGCAACGCTTTAACGGCTAATTTTTCGTTCTGAATCGGCGGATGAAACGCTTTGACAGACGTTTGAAAGGCAAACATCAAAGCGCAGAACAACGCGGCGGCGAAAATTTTTTTAGTCATAATTTTGGGGGACAGAGATTTTAGAATTAAATCCGTAGTCAGTTTAACAGAGTTTAATCTTCGGTTTCAATACATTTATCAGCGAAAGGAGAACACAAAAAAAGGTGGTGAACGAAAACTTCGTTCACCACCTTTTACTGAATGTGAATAAATAAATTAAGCCGCCGGAATCGTCAACTCTTGCCCAGGCTGAATCTTGTCGGGATCGTCGAGTTTGTCGCGGTTAGCTTCAAAAATTTTCATATAACCGATGTCGTATTTAGCACCGATTTTGCTCAAAGAATCGCCGGGTTGAACCGTGTAGGTCGTGCCTGCGCTGCCTTCGGCTTCGGGCGCGGTAATTTCCATCACGAAATCGCCCGAACGATAATCCGGGTCAATCCGATTCCATTCGTTCATCAGGCGTTGTTTCACGTCTGCACTCGGCGCACTGCCTTCGATTTTGACGAAGCCTTCGCCTTCGGAAATGTTCAAACCGGAAATGTTTGATTGGTTAGCCAGATCAATTAACGATTGATATTTTTCTTGTAATGACATTTAAAGTTTCTCCTTATTCTTGATTATTTTTCCGAAACGTCGTTTTTCACCGGCTTGCCGCCGTTGGCTTCCTGTGCAACCTGCACGACTTCGCCTAATTTGCCTTTGGCAACCGTTCCGCGCAAAGTCGCCGGTGTAGTCGCCGTATCAACCGTTACGTCGGTAAATCCTTTGGCTTTTAACGCGCCTTCGATTTTCGATTTCAAATTCGGATCGGTCGCCGCCGTTTCACCTGTTTTGGCAATCGTCGGCGTTGCCACCGCGACGTTCATCACATTCGTATTCATTGCAGTGTTCGTCGCGCCCTTGCACGCGCCGAAACCGACGACTGCCGCCAAACCTAAAACTGCTAAAACTTTGATATTCATAACTTTTTCTCCTGAATAAAACTCTTAATTCTTCCTGTTTCTTATTTTATAAACCGCATCGGTCGGCGTTCTCGGGTTTTACTTGAGAATAAATTTTTCGCCGCTCTTTGGATTTATGAAATCAGTCTAAACCATTTCGCAAAAAATTTCAGTTAAAATCAATCGAAAAAACCTCTTCCGCGATTTTTTTTGCGACCTCGAACGAAGTGAAATCCGGTCGAATAATGAAATGCCAATCCGCCAGACAATAAAGTTTCGCCCGTTCGTCGAAAAGTTTCTGCGTTTGTTCACGATTCGCCGCCAGCGGACGCTCGCGCTTGGAAAGACGAATGTTGCGCCAGCAGTGATCGAACGTGGATTCGAGCCAGACGGTCGTCAACCGGCGTTCATTTACCAACCGGCGATTTTCGGCAATCGTCCACGCGCCGCCGCCGAGCGCAATCACCCGCGCTTCCCTCTCTTCCAAAATTTGCCGCAGATTCGCCGTTTCGATTTGCCGAAATCTTTCTTCGCCGTGCGCTTTGATAATTTCCGCGATGGTGTTTTTTTCGGTTTGCTCGATAAAAGTATCGAGGTCAACCCGCGTCGAACCGAGCAGAGACGCGAGAAAACGGGCGACGGTTGATTTACCGACACCCATAAAACCCGTCAAAACTACGCGCTTTTCTGAATCCATTAAAAACTTTTACAAAAAGATAAAACAGGATAGACAGGGCGAACAGGATAATTTTTCACGAAAGCGAAAATCCCGTCCATCCGGTCTATCCTGCAAATTTTCTAATCCGTCTGCGATTATACTTTATTTTCGCACGCTCGCCAGCGTCGCAAAAAATTCGGGAAACGAGATGCCCGCGTGTTCCGCACCGCCGATTTCCGTTTCACCGTCCGCTAACAGCGCGGCAATCGCAAACGCCATCGCAATCCGATGGTCGCCGAACGAATCAATTTTTGCGCCTTTTAGATCGGATTTTTCCACTCTGAATCCGTCGGAAAATTCTTCGACCGTCGCGTTCATCCGCCGCAAATTTTCGACGACCGCCGCGATCCGGTCTGATTCTTTGACGCGCAGTTCTTCTGCGCCGCGAATCTCCAAACCGTTTTCGATTTGCGTTCCGAACACGGCGAGAACCGGAATCTCGTCAATCAAATTGGCGATGATGTCGCCGCTGACTAAATTGGAATTCGTCTCCGGCGATAAGTTTTTATGTCCGATGACGCGGATGTCGCCGACGATTTCGCTGCAAATTTCTCTCTGATTCAAAATCTCGATGTCCGCGCCGAACCGCCGCAGAACTTCCAAAATCGCCGTCCGCGTCGAGTTCAAACCGACGTTTTCCAAAACGATTTCCGAATTCTCCAAACAACTCGCGCCGACGAGAAAAAAAGCCGCCGAAGAAACGTCCGAAGGCACAATCAAATCTTTCGCCGTTAGAATCGAGCCGCCGCCAATCGAAATTTCTTCAATGAATTCGCCGTTCGTTTCGACAAACTTTTCTTGGATGTCCGCGCCCAAATAACGCAGCATCAATTCCGTATGATTTCTGGAATTTGGAGTTTGGAATTTGGAACTCGGATTCAAGACGATTGACTTCCCGACGGCGTTCAAACCCGCCAGCAAAACACACGATTTCACCTGTGCGCTGGCAACCGGCAAATTATAGGAAATCGGCTGCAAAGAATTTCGTCCGTATATTTTCAGCGGCGCGTGATTGTCTTCCGCTTCGATTTTCGCGCCCATCAATTCCAGCGGCGCGATGATTCTTTTCATCGGACGCTTTGACAAACTTTCATCGCCGACCAAAATCGAATCGAAATCTTGCCCCGCCAGAACGCCCGCCAGCAGCCGCATCGTCGTTCCGCTGTTGCCGCAGTCGAGCGGCGCAGACGGCTTTGTAAATCCTTTTTTGCCGACACCTTTAACGGTAACGGTCGAATCTTCTTTGCCGATTTCAACGCCGAGATTTCGCAGACAATCCAAAGTCGAAGCGCAATCCGCGCTCGACGCAAAATTTTCGATGCGCGTTTCGCCTTCCGCCAAAGCTGAAAGAATCGCGGCGCGATGCGAAATTGATTTATCGCCCGGCAGACGAATTTTTCCGTTCAAAGAATCGGCAGGCTGAATTTTCATAAAGTTTTTCTACCGAATTTTTACTACGGCAAAATCTCGAACGCCGCTCAATGCTTCGGTTTGAACGCGCCGAAATGCCTTCTGTCAACCGTCAGAATTTTCGTGATATTTGGTCGCTCGGCAATGGCGACGATAACGGCATCAACAAAATCAATGTTCGCGTCGTTGTCTTTGCGAATAATCTCAGCGGCGCGTTTGTAATATTCGGCGGTCGGAGTTTCAAAAACGACATTCATCTCCGTCAGAAATTCAGTGAAACCCGCCAGAGCATCTGCTCCCAAATCACGGAGAACTAAGTAGGCAACTTCAGTAATTGCCGGAACGGGAAAAAATACTTTTTCGTAAAGCGAAGAAAGTATTTCGATGGCTTCGCCGTGAAATTTCTCTTTGCGGTTAAGAGTCGAATACAAAAAAAACCGCGTCGAGTAGATAAGCCATCAGTCTTTTTTTCTGTCAAGCGTGAAACCTGCCACCGAATCAACTTCGTCGCGCAGGATTTGCTTGTAATTTTCCGATGTTTTGCCGTCGCCACCGGAAAACATACCCGGAAACCTTAGTAGATTATGTTTGCGTTCCCTTTTTTCGCCATTCGCGCCGACAAAATTCTCTTCAACGAATTCACCGACGAATTCGGCAACATTCTTTCCGTTTTCTTCGGCTCGATGCTGAGCTAGTTTCGCCGTTTTTTCGGAAACCGTAATCGTAATATCCATAAAATCGCCTCACGTCAAATTTAACATATTCTTCGCGCCCCGCCGTTTGAAATAAATCCGGGCGCGATGCGAGTCTTTTTGGATTTGCGCTTTGAGTTCGTCAATGCCGCTGAATTTTTTCTCGTCGCGGATGCGGTGCAGAAAACGGACGCGCAGAACGTCGCCGTAGAGATCGCCGTCAAAATCGAAAACGAATGTTTCAATCGAGGGTTCTTTGTCGCCGTCAAAAGTCGGGCGCACGCCGACGTTCGTGATGCTGCGCCGCCAAACGTCGTTGATTAAAGTCGCCGTTGCGTAAACGCCGTATTTCGGAACAACCCGATTTCTGGGTTTTAGGTTTGCCGTCGGGAAACCGATGGTGCGCCCGCGCTGGTCGCCGCGCACGATTTGACCTTCGATGCCGTAAGGTCGCCCCAGCATTCTTCGCGCTAAGTTCACTTTCCCGGCGGCGAGCAACTGCCGAATTTTCGACGAAGAAATGCGCTGCCCGCGCAGAGTTATTTCGTCAACTTCGTCGGCGAAAAATCCGAGTTCCGCGCTCATTTTTCGCAACAGTTCGATGTTGCCGCCGCGATTTTTGCCGAATGCGAAACCTTTTCCCAAATAAACTTCCTTCGTCTGCAAGCGTTCGTGGATGATGTCGCGCAGAAATTCGTCGGCGTTTTGACCGGAGAAACCCGCGTCGAAACGAATGACAATCGCCTGTCCGATTCCCAGAACTTCAAAATTCGCTAATCTTTGATCGAGCGTTTGCAACAGCGGCGGCGCGTTCTCCGGGTATAAAACCGAGCGTGGATGCGGGTCAAAAGTGATCGCCGTCGGAATCGCGCCGATTGTTTGAGCGCGGTTAACGACGAGTTCCATAATTTTCTGGTGTCCGAGATGCAGCCCGTCGAACACGCCGAGCGTTAAAACCGTGCCGCGCAAAATTCCCGCATTGTCCGTGCCGTGAAAAATTTTCATTCTTTCAAATGGTATTTGAGGCGGAAATTTTCCGCAAACGGCGGCAAAACAAAACCGTCCCGCAAATAATTTTGCCGGACGGTTTTATGTAAAGTTTACATTGAAATTTAGAACGCTTCACTAAACGAAACATCGCCCGCGACCGCGACTTGATAAGCGGAGACGCGGCGTTCAAAAAAGTTAGCCAACTCTTGAACGTCCTGCAAATCCATAAACGAAAACGGATTTCGCGCGTTGTAAACTTTTGGAATACCGAGCATCGTCAAACGCTGATCGGCAACGAATTGCAGATATTGACGCATATCGGCGATGGACAAACCCGCTACGCCGCCGCTCAGAATGTCTTCGGCGAACTGCATTTCACAGTTGACGGCTTCGTCCAGCATCTGCGCGATCTGCGCTTTCAAGGTGTCGTCGAAAAGCTCCGGCTCTTCCTTGCGAACCGTTTCGACGACTTCAAACGCAAACGCCATATGCGCCGACTCGTCGCGGAAAACCCAATTCGTTCCGGCGGCGAGTCCGTGAAGCAAACCTTTTGAACGCAGGAAGTAAACGTAGGCGAACGCCGCAAAAAAGAATAATCCTTCGATGCAGGCGGCGAAACAAACCAGATTCAGAACGAACTGCCGACGCTCTTCCTTCGTGTTCAACTGTTTCAGATTCTCAATCGAATCCATCCACTTAAAACAAAACTCGCCTTTCGCCCGAATCGAAGGGATATTTTCAATCGCTGAAAACGCCTGTTCGCGTTCCGCGTGGTCGGGAATGTAGGTATCTAAAAGAGTTAGATAAAATTGAACGTGAACCGCTTCCTCGTAAAGCTGGCGCGAAAGATACATTCTCGCTTCCGGCGAATTAACGTGCTTATACAAATTCAGCACCAAATTATTCGACACAATCGAATCGCCGGTGGCGAAAAACGCGACGAGACGACTAATCAGATGCCGTTCGGCTTCAGTCATTTTTGAACGCAAATCCATCACGTCCGTCGAAAAATCAACTTCTTCCACCGTCCAGGTGTTTTTAATCGCATTTTTATACATTTCATAAAAATCGGGATATTTCATCGGACGCAAAGTTAAATTAAATCCTGGGTCTAATAACATTTCTAAAAATTCTCCTCTAAATAATCTTCTACTGACAGCTTTCGCACGACTCTGGATTTTCGAGCGAACAAACCAACGCTTCCGCGTCCGTGATAGTTTTCGGCACATCCGCAACTGTAACCTTTGCTTCAGTTGCCGTCACCTGTGCGATTCTCGTCGCCGGACGTGAACGCATATAATAAGTCGTTTTTAAACCTTTCTGCCACGCATACATATACATCGAAGAAAGTTTACCGATGTTCGGACTTTCGATAAATAAATTCAGCGATTGGCTCTGATCAATAAACGCGCCGCGCTCCGCCGCCATATCAATTAACGAACGCATCGGAATTTCCCAAGCCGTTCGGTAAATTGATTTTAACTCGTCCGAGAACTCGGTGATGTCCTGAATCGAACCTTCGGAAAGTTTGATTTTCGTGCGGATTTCCGCGTCCCACAGATTCAGTTTTTTTAACTCTTTCACTAAATAGCGATTGATTTGCACGAAATCGCCGGAAAGCGTTTCGCGTTTAAAAAGATTGGAAACCTGCGGTTCGATACATTCATAACAACCCGCAATCGAAGCAATCGTCGCGGTCGGTGCAATCGCAATCATCAAACTATTTCGTAAACCGTGTTCGATGATGTCCTTCCGCAAAGCGTCCCAACGCTCGGTGTTTTCGGGAATCACACCCCAAAAATCAAACTGCATATCGCCGTTCGCCGCCCGCGTGTCGGCAAAAGCGGCGTGTCTGCCTTTCTCTTTCGCCAACTCGCACGAAGCTGTCAGTGCCGCGAAATAAATTTCTTCCTGCACTTTCGCCGAGATTTTCCGCGCTTCGTCCGAATCGAAAGCCAGACGCATCTGGAAAAACACGTCCTGCAAACCCATCACGCCGAGTCCGATGTTGCGCCAGCGGTTGTTGGAATCCTGTGTGCTGGGAATCGCGTAAAAGTTCAGGTCAATTACGCGGTCGAGTTGTTTGACGGCGAGACTGACATTCGCCGAAAGTTTCTCGAAATCGAGTTTTCCGTCCGCGACATAACGCGAAACATTGATTGAACCCAAGTTGCAAACCGCCGTTTCGTCGTCGTTCGTTACTTCGATAATTTCCGTGCAAAGGTTCGACAAATGCACGACGTTCTCCGGCTTCAAAGTCTGATTCGATTTTCGGTTGCTCGCGTCCTTAAAAGTCATCCAGCCGTTGCCTGTCTGCGCCAACGCCCGCATCATCCGCGAATACAAATCACGCGCTTTGATTTGTTTGGTAAACAGTTGATTCGCTTCGGCTTCCGCGTAAGCCTTTTCAAATTCGTCGCCGTATAAATCGGGAAAATGCGGCACGACTTTCGGGTCAAACAGCGACCACATTTCATCGGCGTTCACGCGCTTCATAAATAAATCCGAAATCCAATTCGCCGTGTTCAGATTGTGCGTTCGACGCGCTTCGTCACCGGTATTTTCACGCAATTCAAGAAAATCTTCGATGTCGGCGTGCCAGGTTTCCAAGTAAACGCAACACGCACCCTTCCTCTTCCCGCCTTGATTGACCGCGCTAACTGATGAATCCAAGGTCTTTAACCACGGCACGATGCCGTTTGAATAACCGTTTGTGCCTTTGATTAACGAACCTTGCGAACGGACGCGGTGATAAGCGATGCCGATGCCGCCGGAGAATTTCGAGAGCATTGCAACGTCGGAATACTTCTTGTAAATGCTTTCGAGGCTGTCCTGCGGCGAGTCGAGCAGAAAGCACGACGAGAGTTGTTCGTGGCGCGTTCCCGAATTGAAAAGCGTCGGTGTGCTTGGGATGTATTCGAGCGACGAAAAAAGGTTGTAGAGTTTGATGGCTTCGACCGGCGACTCCGAAAGTCCGCAGGCGACGCGCATCCAGAAAAACTGCGGCGTTTCGATAACATCGCGGGTCGTCGGATTTTTCAAAAGGTAGCGGTCGTAAATCGTCCGCAAGCCGAAAAATTCGAACAGATCGTTGCGTTCCTCAAGAATCGCATTGTTTAATTTGCGGCTGTTTGCCGCCACGAATTTCGCCGTGCGTTCGTTGATTAAACCTTCTTTGATGCCGAACGCGATTGATTGCGAAAACGAATGAATCTCTTGATTTTCGACTTCTTTTTCGATGTAATTATTGAGCAGTTGCGCGGCGAGGCGCGAGTATTCCGGCTCTTCAAAAATCAGAGATGCGGCGGTGTTGATCGAAAGTTTATCGAGTTCCTGCGTCGTCGCGCCGTCGTAAAGTCCGCTGATCGTTTTCGTCGCAATGCGGAGCGCGTCAACGCCCGTCAGATTGTGGCAGTTGCGCGAAACAGCGCGGACGATTTTGTTGATGTCAACCGGCTCGAACGAACCGTTGCGCTTGCGAACGCGCATCGTCGTCGGCGTGATGTCTTCGGTTCGCCGCGCCGCCGCCGTCGAACTGTTCTGGGAAGTTTCCATTCTGTAAAAGTCCTCTCAATTTTGATTTTTAATAACTGACGGCGAACTGGATTTTTAAGGAAAATTCAGTGCTTGGTAATGGCAGTCTTCGTTTTCGATCATCGTTGCGAGGAGGTTGCGGATTGATGCCGCGATCTCTTTTTGACAATCCTATAATTTGCAACAAAAATAGAATATATTGTAGTCAAGTTAGTTGTCAAACACAGAATGTTGTGGTTTTAGGTTTCAACAGCCGTGCAAGACTTAAATTTCGCAGAGAAGATTTGTCAGCAGATCAACTCTACAGTCGGACTGTTTTCACAAAAAACAATTAAAGTTTCGTGACTTGTTAAGAGAGCATAGCAATCTAAATTCTCACATCTTCCTGGAACATCTAAACCTAATAAATTATTTAATAATTGGTTTTCCATTTTTCGCAGAAACCCTTTCTCATCGCTTTGCACAAGATTAGCAACTGACTCTGCAAATTCTTCAACGAGTAAATGTGAAACCGCAAGACTGAAAACCACCCTAAAGTCACGACTGTCTGAGTTTGACTCAATACTCTTGCGTTTACCGATGCCGACAAGAACTTGTTCTTTTAATTCTACAGTTAGATTCTTCCCGTCGTAATATAAACGATTCAGTAGAACTTCAAAGCAATTATCAAGAGCAGTTTTCATACTTTAAGCCATTCGTATTATTCATTGCTTACGACCAACTCATCAACCGCAAACTGCACATTGTCGGGCAGCAAATGTCGGTCGCGTTCGTATAAAACGTCGTGATTCAGATGCGTTAAAAAGGCGCGTTTGGGTTTAAGTTTTTCGATGTATTCGAGAGCTTCCTGCAAGCCGAGATGCGTCGCGTGCGGCTTGATGCGGACGCAATCTAAGACTAAAACGTCCAAATCGCGCAAACCGTCCATTGACGCTTCAGAGATGAAATTCAAATCGGTCGCGTAGGCGAAATCGTTGAAGCGATAGGCGATGACGGGAAGTTTGCCGTGGATGACTTCGAGCGGCGTAACTAACAAATCCTTGCCGAAACAGAACGGCGCACCGGCTTCGATGGTATGCGGAATCAGTTGCGGCAAACCGCCGCCGAAGTGGTTTGGCTGGAAAATATATTGAAAAATGCGGCGCAAATCCTTCCACGCGAGCGCGTCGGCGTAAATCGGCATCGCGCCGTAACGGAAATTGAGCGGGCGAATATCGTCGAGTCCGAAAACGTGGTCAACGTGGCAGTGCGTAATCAGAACCGCGTCCAAATAACCGATTTTGGCGCGCAGTGCCTGCTGGCGGAAATCTATCGAAGTGTCAACAAGAATCTTTTTGCCGGCGTGTTCGAGAAGAATCGAAACGCGCAGACGTTTATCTCGTGTATCTTCGGAAAGACAAGTTTCGCAGTTACACCCGACGGACGGAACGCCGGTTGAAGTGCCTGTGCCGAGGAAAGTTAGCTTCATTTTTATATTTTAGCCACAGAGAACACAGAGTTCACTGAGAAAATCATTTCTTTTCTCTGAGTTCTCTGTGTCCTCTGTGGCTAAAAATTTCCCGAATTATTTTTTGCCTAAAATATCGCTCGCTGAAAATTTCTGCGCCGCTTGCTGTTTCAGGCGCTCTTCCGCCATTCGCTGAATCTGGACGTATTGCATCTGCAAATCGCCTAGAATTCCGTCGAAAAGTTCCTGCTCTTTCGGATGCAGATTGTTTTTGGTTTTGCCTTTGAGCATCGCCAGAACCTCGATCCAATACTTGCCGGTTTCCAAATCAATCGTGCGCTGTCCGGTCGCCGGATTCGGCATTGCGCCGAGAGCAGCGGCGGCTTGGGAGGCGAGCGTCGTTAAAAAATTGACGAAGCTCGTCGGGTCGTCCGCGCCGGGAATATCGGAATCTTCGTAAGCGTCTTCGTCTTCCGGCGACGGCATTGCGGCGGGCGGCGTCGGTTCCTCTTCCTGAGGCGTTAGTTCAGATTTGACGTGCGGAATCAAACGCGCCGACGAATCATCAATCGGTTCGGGTTCAGGTTTCGGTTTAGCGGGCGCAATCTCGACACCTTCGCGCAAAGAACCGTCAACATTAAACTTGCGGCGGTCGGTGATAATTAATTCGGGTTGTTCTTCGTGGTTTGAATCTTCTTTTCCAATCATTTTCTTTCGTAACTTTCCTTAAAATTCGATGTTTCGATAGTAGCATTTTGCCGAAAGAAAGTTCAAAATCCGGTTTTACCTTAATAATTCAAAAAGATTTGTTTGAGAAATTATGTCTAACGACTAGCCGAACGCCAGTTGCGAAAACGCCGCCACGCCAGCGCAAAACCCGTATAAACCAGAATCACGCCGCCGAGACAGGAGAGAAACGCGATCAATTGTCCGGCGATGCCGCCCGTTTCGCCGGTGTGCGTAAAGCGAATCCACGAACGAATTTGTCTGCCCGCAGATTGGTCGCCGTAAGATTCCCACTTGGAAACTTCGCCGCTCTTCACATCAAGCATCAGCGTCGAACGCCCGAATCTGTTACGATATTTTCCTTCCTCAATCGTCAAAACAACCGCGTCATTGGCAGCCGGAAGCCGCAAACCGATAGTTTTCCAACTCGCGTGATTTTCGGCGGTCGTCCAGATTCGGTCGAGATTTTCGGGCAGCGCGAACGGCGTTTCGACTTGATTGCTCGGCGCGTTCGGCGGTCGCTGCTGCGGCGGCGGCGGTTCGCTGCCGGTCAATTTGTAAACCAGATTGTTCGCCCAATTGTAAAACATCACGACCGCCGTCGCCGTCAAAATTATTAAAACGAGCGACGACCAGAAGCCGATCACCGTGTGCCAGTTAAAATCCCGCGCTCTGCCGGTAACTTTCCACCGAAAAGTCAGCGCGGCTTTGAAATGCCGCCAACTCCAACGGCGCGGAAACCAAATGTAAACGCCCGAAATTGTGAGAAACAAAAGGAGAAAATTGGCGGCATCGTTAACGGCTTTGCCGATCAATCGGTGGTCGCCGGAGACGGCGAGCCAGCGGTGCGGTGCGTATCTTCGGTTACGCGAAAAAATTCGCGCCAGTTTTTCGCGCCCTCGCCAGCGATTGCGCCCGTGTATGGATTGACGAAAATTTGTCCTTCGCGTCCTAAAGCAATCGCCGCCGCCGCTGTTTTGTCGTTTTGTAAAGTAATGTTCGACGGTTTGGCATTCGGTTTCGCTTCGATGACTTTGACGATTAGTTGCGAAATCGGCAGACGCGGCGCGTTTTCCGCCGGAATCGGCACGACGCGCATCCCGCGCTCGGCGTATTCCAGAATGTTCGATTCAAACGCCAGCAGTGCGCCCGTAACGCACATTATAAAAATCAAAATTCCGGCAGACACGCCGGAAATCAAGTGAAGCCAAAATAAAACTCGACGAAATGATTTCATACTATTTCACGTCTGCCGATAGACACTCACAAACCGGTAAAAATCTGCGTTTGTTTGAATTTATCGGCGGACGATTTTCCCCTTAAAAATTAAGCGTCAAAAATTAAATGTCGTGCGAAAGGTTAACGTGCGCGGCGCGGCGATTTCGATGTTTGAGCCGACGCTTGCGTTGACGAAAATCAATTCGTCAAATAAGTTTTCGACGTTGAACGCGAAATTGACTAACTTACTCAGCCGATAAAACAATGCCGTGTCAACCCGCGTGTAAGATGGCAAAGCCAGCGGATCGGGCGCGGCGAAAGTTCTCGCGCCGTTGCCGCCGAGACGTTTGCCCTGCCAAAACATTCCGAAACCCGCGCCGAAACCTTTCAAATAACCTTCACGGCGGTCGTAGCGCGAATAAATATTATAAGTCCAGCGCGGCGATTTTTCCGCCGGTGAATTCGGAATCGGTGCGCTGGTCGCTGTTGTCGTTGACGGAAAACCTTTGTAAATCGCGTTCAAGTAACTCACGCCCGCCGAAATTCGCAAATCCTGCCGCACCTGAAATTCTCCGGTTGTTTCCGCGCCCCGCGCCCGCCGCGTTCCTGCCGGAACGTAGAAACGCATATTGTTAGAATTGAGTATTCCGGTGTCAGTTTGGACGAGTGCGTTTTCGATTTGATTTTGAAACAGCGCGAAAGTCAGATTGATGCGGCGATTGAGCAAATCGTATTTCGCGCCGACTTCGTAATTTTTGCCGAGAAGCGGGTCGAATGTGCCGCGAACGCCGTTCGCGTTTTCGAGAAGCGGGTCGTTCGGGTTGTAGCTGGTCGAATAACTCGCGTAAATCGCTAATTCGGGCGTGGCGTTGAAAACAACCGAACCGTTCGGCAAAATTCCGCTGGTTCGCGTCGGCGGTGCTGCCGGAAGCGCAAACGGATTCGCCGGAGTGACGGTCGGCGCGGGTTTGTTCTGCCCGTAATTAAAACCGAGTGTGATATTCCATCGTCCGTTGTCGAGCGACGTGCGGTTCTGCACGAAACCGTTCAGGACAATATCCCGAAACTGCGGGTCAAAATTGAGCGTCGGGAAATTATCAACCAGCGGCGATGTCGTTTGTCCGGTGTAAATGTTGATCGGCGATTGCGCGTCGGGTGCGCGAAATCTGGGCGCGATGCGCGTCGTGCGCGAATCTAAAATGCGCTCGTAAAATCCGAACTGCGTCGTGTTTCGCAGCCAGCCTTTGTTCAGCCATTCATAACTCGCGTCGGCGTTAAAATTGTTATAAGTTCGCGTCGTCAGACTTTTAGATTGAATGCGCGAAATAGTGTTTTGAGTTCGCAGTTGAATGATTTGCGCCGTCGCCGCCGTCTGCGGTGCGAACTGATTGACATCGGTGTCGAACGAAACCTGCCGGTAGGCGGCGTTGACGCGAAGTTTATCGGTGATCGAACCGCGAAAATCAATGCCCGCCCATCCGGTTTCTTCGATGCGTCTGCCGGAATATAAATTGACATTGAGCGGCGATAAATCATTTTCGTTAATCGGCGCGTTGAACGGATCGCCCGTGAGCAAACCGGTTGACGGGGAACTCGACAGCGAACTCGACGGTGAAACGACGATGCCGCCGCCGTATGGACGATTGTAGCGCGTCCATTGAACGGTCGGCGTGAGAACGTAACGCCCGTCTTTATCCAATTTGAACGACATCGAAAAATTGGCGTAAATGTTGCGGTCGAGAGAGTTTTCCGTAAAATAACTTTGATTTTCGAGCGTGAATAAAGCACGGTATAAAACCCGCTCGTTTTTCGTCACCGCGCCGGTCGAATCAACGTCGAAGCCGATTGACGGACGTTCACCAAACGAAACGCCGCGCCCGTTATAACCACCGCCGCGTAAATCAAGGCGTGTGAAACGCTTTTCACGCGGTCGCTTGGAAATGAGATTGATAAATCCGCCGGGCGAGCCGGTCGAGCCGTAAATCAGACCTGCCGGACCGCGCAGAATAACAGCTTCTTCGATGCCGAACAAACTCGCGCCGAAACCGTTGCTGCCGACGTTAATTCCCGCAAATCCGTCGAGCCGCGTGTCTTCCGCCGCTTGGCGATAGCCGCGAGCGTAAAAATGATAACCTTCGTTGCGGTAGCTGTTCGGCGTAATTCCCGGCGTGTAAACGACGGCATCGGAAACCTGTCGAAAGTTTTGTTCACGAATGCGCTGTTCGCCGACGACGCTCACGCTGCGCGGGGTTTCGTGGATTGAAACAGGAAGTTTCAAAGTTGATTCGACCGCCGCTTCCGCACTATCTAAAACGATTGTCACCGATTCACTGACCGCACCGGCGGCGAGCGTCAAATCGGAATTCTCGCTCGCGCCATCCAGATTTATTTCGCGCTCGGCGTTGGCGAAACCCTCTTTTTCAACGGTCAGACGATATTTTCCGAACGCCGTTTCGCCGAATGAAAAATTGCCGTCCGCGTCTGAAGCGGTTTCGCGTGCCGCGCCTTTTTCGTCGCGCAAAACGAGTTTGGCTTCAGGGATAATCGCCTTGTTTTCGTCGGTTACAACGCCCCGCAAAACGCCCGTCGAAGTTTGTGCCGCGCCGGTCAAAGTGAAAAATATGAAGGCAAAAAATAGGTATAATCCAAAGTTGAATATTGATAAATGTCTTTTCGATACGGTCATTTGATAATGTTCCTCGCTCAAAATACTTACGTTATAGATTTGCGAGCTGACATTTAACCCAAATCGAATCCGTCTCGATTTGCCGCCGAAAAAATTACGGCGACTGTCGAACGAAAGCACTATCTTGAAATTAAAATCAAAAGCGTGGTAGGATAAATCCGCACACGCTAACCCGCAACAGAAATCCGAAAGTTTCAGCGTTTAGTTGGTGTTTCTGCCTTTGGTATCTTCAACATACCGAAGGCAGATTTTATGATCTAAGATTGAAATTGAAAATCGTTTTCAATAAGTAGAATTTTAAAATATGAATTTGGCGTTGTCAATTCTCATAAAGTATTTTTCTAGAATTTGCCGACTCACCGACGACTGGGAAATTTAGTAATTCGGCAGACGCGACAATTTTTGGTTGATACACCATTCGCGCCAAGTTAAGGATGTAATTGTTGACAACAGATGACATAATGGGTTTTCAACCAATCTTCAAAACAGAAAACCGAACCCGTTATGTCATCC
>JAYVGL010000225.1:0-10708 GCA_043772175.1 Pyrinomonadaceae bacterium
CGAAGCACTGCCTTTGTTAAAAGAATTCAAGAACTATCGTTTTATCGTGACCGCAAACTATTATTACGGAACAGTCAGACGCGAGCGCGGCGAACTCGACCAAGCCGTCGCGCTGCACAAAGAAGCGATTGAAATCGCCCGCGCCGCGCACACGCCGAAATTTGAAGCCCGCGCCCAAATCGAACTCGGACTAGACTTTCTGGCGCAGAACAAACCGGAACCCGCCGCCGTCAATTTTCAGGAAGCGTTAATCATCGCCCGCGAAGTCAAAGCGCGTGAAGAAGAATCAGCCGCGCTCGACGGTTTGATGCAGGCGCACCGGCGGCTTGGACAAAAGGCTTTGGCGATTTTTTACGGCAAACAGTCAATCAATCTTTTGCAGGCGATTCGTAACGAAATCGTCAAATTCGATAAGGATATTCAGTCGAATTACGTTAAAGACAACGCGCAGACTTATCGCCAACTAGCCGAAACTTTGATTTCCGAAGGGCGACTTCCCGAAGCGCAGCAGGTTTTGGCGATGTTGAAAGAAGAAGAACTGTCCGGTTTCGTTCGCCGCGATGCAAAGGAAATCGAAAACTTATCGAAACGCGCCGATTTGCGGGCGAACGAGAAAATCGCGCTTGAAAAATATAATCAAATTTCTTCAAAAGTGACATCGCTCGGCGCGGAATTAAACGCGCTCGAAGATGTCAGACGAACGCTCAAAACGGGCGAAACTTTCGCCGAACAAGCGCGTCTCGACGAACTAAACGCGCAGGTAAAAATCGCCAATACCGCGTTTCGACTGTTTCTCGAAAAAGAATTAGCGGCGGAATTAAAGGAAAGCGCAAAGGCGGAAATCGCGGCTGACCGCGCACTTCAAGGCAAACTTCAGCAGTGGGGAAAAGGTGTCGTCGCGCTGGCGACCATCGTCGGCGCAGACCGTTATCGAGTGATTTTGACAACGGCGAAAACGCAGACCGACGGCAAAACCGAAATCACGGCGGCGGATTTGAACGCCAAAATTTTTGCGTTTCGTGAAGCATTATTAAATCCGACGATTGATCCGAAACCGCTTGGCAAAGAACTTTACGACGTTTTAATCAAGCCGGTTGAAAAAGATTTGGACGCGGCGAATGCCAAAACGCTTTTGTGGAGTTTGGACGGAACGCTGCGCTATATTCCGATGGCGGCGTTGTGGGACGGCAGTCAATATCTGCTGCAAAAATATCAAAACGTGATTTTGACTTCGACGACGCGGCAGAGTTTGCAGTCGGACGTTGATAAAGACTGGCGCGTTCTCGGTGCGGGCGTGACCAAAGCGAGCGAAATAACCGACGCGAACACGGCGCAGAAATACTCTTTTGACGAATTAAAAAGCGTGGCGAAAGAATTGGCGGCGATTATCGGCGACGGAAAATCGGCGAAAAATAATTTCACGCCGGGTGTCGGACTGCTCGACAACGCTTTTACGGAAAACGCTTTGAAAGAAGAACTAAAGCCGACCGCGACCGGCAAACGCAAATATAACGTCGTCCATTTCGCCACGCATTTTCACCTGGGAAGCGACACGGCGGATTCTTTTTTGCTGTTAGGAAATAACAAATCTCTGACGCTCGCCGACGTTGCCGATTCGCCGGAGATGAATTTGACCGATGTCGAACTCGTCACTTTATCGGCGTGCAACACGGGTTTCGGCGCATTAAGTAACAGCAAAATCTTGACGGAAAACAACGGCAAAGAAGTTGATTCGCTCGCCTCGTTCATCGAAACGCGCGGCGCAAAATCGGTCGTGGCGACGCTCTGGTCGGTCGCCGATGAAAGCACGGCTTTGCTGATGGGCGAATTTTACCGTCTGCGGAAAAAGGATTCTGATTTATCGAAAGCCGAAACGCTGCGACGGGCGCAGTTGGAATTGCTCGACGGAAAATACACGCCCGCGCAAATCACCGAACGAAATCGCTCGGAAGCCGTCCGATTCGGCGGAAGCGCGAAAAATATGCCGAAGTTTATCAAGGACGAAAACGCGCCGTTCGCGCATCCGTTTTACTGGTCGCCGTTCGTTTTAATCGGCAACTGGCGATAGCTAAGAACATTGTATTTTCAAAAAAATGACCTTTTTCATTCGTGAACTTTGCGTTTATAAATAGGGAAGTTTCTAAAGTTCTGAGTTCAAATTTTAGTTTGTCTCTTCCCACCGGCGAAGCGCGGCGAAAACACACGTTCAAGCGTGAACTCAGAACGCTTGCTAATTATTGTTGTAACCTTTTCGCTGAATTTTGCACAACGGGATGGAGAGTTTTATGTGGCAAAAAAACCATTCTAAAAAATCAATCAACCGGCGCGTCGCAGGTTTAATTGCGCTTGCGCTGGTTTCGTGTTTCACGACGATTTTCGGGCAGAATCAGCCGAAAAAAGAAGAACTTGAAGAACGATTTTTGTCGGGCGGCGAAACTATCGAGCGCAAAATCGCCAAAGATGAAATTCACGCTTACACGCTCGAACTCAAGCGCGGCGAACTGCTGCATATTACGGTCGAACAGCGCGGCGTGAACGTCGTTTTGGGGCTTGCCGCCAACGACGCGAAGCGCAAAGTCTTCAAACAGATTGACGATGCGAGAGGCACGGACGGCGCAGAAGAACTCGTTTTTATGGCGGAAGCGGACGGCGAATATCTTTTCGGCGTGTTCGCGTTTGCCGATTCCGCGCCCGAAAGCGTCTATGTTTTGAAAAACACCGCGCCTTTCGCGTCGGCGGTCGAACAATCTAAAGCGTCGTCTGATTTAGAAAAATCGGGCGACGCGGCGTATCAAGATAAGGATTATAATCTGGCGATTCTCTATCACGAAAACGCGCTGAAACTGCGGCAGAATTTGCCTCTGCCAGCGGAAACGGCTTCGCTCTCGATTACTTTGGGCAATGATTATTTCGCGCAGAAAAAGTATGAACAGGCGATTGTTTATTATCAGAAAGCCGCGCCCGTTTATCGAGAATTGAAGGATAAACTCAACGAAGGCTATAGTTTAACTAACATCGGCGCGGCATTGGGAAACTTGAAAAATTATGAAAAGTCCACGCCTTTTTATGAACAGGGTTTGCAGCTTTTTCGGGAGTTGAAAGACCGTCCGAACGAAGCCGATGCGCTGGAGCGAATCGGCGGCAACTTCATCGGTGCGGCGCAATACGACCGCGCCGCCGACTATTATCGAAAGGCTTTAGCCGTTCACCGTGAATTGAAAAACGCGCCGGAACGTGAATGCGATGTGCTGAACACGCTCGGCGGCATCAGTGCCGCAGTCAGCGAATACGCCGACGCGCTTCGATTTTACACGCAGGCTTTGAATCTGAGCCGCGAAATTAAACAACGCGACCGGGAAATGAACGCGCTGTCGGGAATCGGCGCGGCGCAGCTTGAATTGGGCGATTATGACAAGGCGTTTGCCGTTTATGCCGCCGCCGAAAAAATCGCCGTCGAACTGAAAGACACGGCGGCGGAAGCGGGAATTTGGATGCAGATCGGCTTGGTTCACACGGAAATCGGGCAGTATGACAAGCCATTCGCCTATTACGAAAAAACCCGCCGCTTTGCCTCGGAATCAGGCGATAAAACGCTCGAAGCCAACTCTCTGATCAACACCGGAGTCGTTTATTTTCGCATCGGCAGTTACGCCAAATCCGGCGAATACTTTGCCAAATCGCTGAAAATCGGCGAAGAACTCAAAGACGAAAATATAATTTCGGTGTCGCTGTCCGATCTCGGCAACGTCGCCACGCGGCTGAAAGAATACGATAAAGCGATTGCTTTTTACGAAAAATCCATTCCGATGAGTCGCCGTCTGAACGCGATGAGCGGCGTGGTCATCAGCAATTATTATTACGGAATTATTATGCGCGAGCGCGGAGTTTTCGACCGCGCCGTCGCTCTGCATCAGGAATCGGTCAGTTTGGCGCACATTCATAAAATCAAAAAATACGAAGCGCGTTCGCTCTACGAACTCGGCGCGGATTATCTGGCGCAGAATAATTTGAAAGATGCGACTGCAAACTTTGAACAGGCTCTGCGCGTCGCCCGCGAAATCAAAGTGCGCGACAACGAAGCCCGCGCCCTCGACGGTTTGATGAACGTCTGGGCGCGGGCGGGGGCGAAACCGCTGGCGATTTTCTACGGTAAACAAGCTATCAATCTGCACCAGATTATTCGTCAGGACATTAAAAATTTCGCCAAGGAAAACCAATCCGATTATCTAAAAGACAACGAGCGAACTTATCGAGTTTTAGCGGATTTATTGATCGCCGAAGGTCGCATCGCCGAAGCCGAAGACGTTTTGCGAATGCTCAAGGAAGAGGAATATTTTGCATATCTGCGCCGCGACGATTCGATTGCGAAAGATTTGCTCGCCAAACTTTCGCTGACGACGGAAGAGTCCGCCGCCTTCAAACGCTACGGCGAAATCGCCGACAAAACGACTGCCGCCGGACGCGAACTCGGCGAACTGGAATCGGAAAGTTTGAACTACGAAGCCGGAAAATATCCGAAACAGCCGCGCATAGACGAACTCGAAAAACAGATCGCCGACGCGAACAAAGTTTTCAACGCTTTTCTCGAAGAACTCGGCGCGAAATTCAAAAATCAGGCGACCGGACAAACCGATTCACGCGTCGAAGTCGTTTCAAATACGCAATCGCTTTTAAAGGAAATCAACGAACCGCACACCGTCGTTATCTCGACGATTGCGGGCGAAGACAAATTGAGTTTGATCGTCACGACCGCCGACGCGCAGCGCGCTCATCAGGTTGATATTTCCGCCGCCGATTTGAATAATCTCGTTTTCCAATTTCGTGACGCGGTGAAAAACCCGGAAGTTGATCCGCGTCCGATGGGGAAAAAACTTTATGACGTTTTATTTCCCGCCGAATTACAGAAAGATTTAGACGGCGTGAAAGCCGACACGATAATCTGGAGTTTGGACGGAACTTTGCGTTATGCGCCGATTCCCGCGCTGTCGCCCGACGGGAAACTGTATCTCGCCGAACGCTACGCCAACGCCGTTATCACGCTCGCCAGCCGCGATAAATTGAACAGCGAACCGACGAATCGTAAAAACTGGACGGCGTTGGGTGTCGGCGTTTCAAAGCCGTTCGAGAATTTTTCCGCGCTGACCGCCGTGCCGGAAGAGTTGTGCAGCGTCGTCAACGACGCGCAGAATAAACCGTATTGCGACGCGCTTTCCAAGGACAATAAAGGCGCGGTGAACGGTCGCATTCTGCCCGATGAAAAGTTCAGTTTGATTGATTTCAAGGCGAATCTCGGACGCTATAAAATCGTCCACATCGCCAGTCATTTTTCGCTGAATGCGGGCAACGAAACCGATTCGTTTCTGCTTTTGGGCGAAGGTAAAACGCCCGCCGACCGCAAATTAAGTCTGGCGACGCTGCGCGAACAATTCGCCGCCAAATTTGTCGGCGTGGAACTTTTAACGCTTTCGGCGTGCAATACGGCGATGACCGCCGGTAATAAATCGAACGGTCTGGAAGTCGAAGGCTTCGGCGCGATGGCGCAAAAACAAGGCGCGAAAACCGTGCTGGCGACGCTCTGGGCGGTTGCCGATTCTTCAACGCGAGATTTGATGGGCAGTTTCTATCGCATTCTCGAAACCGACGGCAAAATTAGCAAAGCCGAGGCGTTGCGGCAGGCGCAGCTCAAATTAATTTATGGAACTTATCAGCCCGCGCAAATCACCGAAACGCGCCGTTCGGAAGCTGTCCGGTTCGGCGCGAACGCGAACAACTTTCCGAAATATGTCAAAGATGAAAATGCACCGTTCGCGCATCCGTATTTCTGGTCGCCGTTCGTTTTAACGGGAAATTGGCGATAACTCAAAACTGTTATATTGAACTGCCAAAATTAAATTTTTTAATCAGCCTCTGTAACCTCTTGGAAATTTTAGGCACTAGAGAATGTGAGATGCTTTGGAAGTGACAAAAATTATTTTTTTAGATTACATTTGTTACGCATTTGATTTTCTACACTTCCAAAAATACTGCTTCGGAGATAACTTAAAATTGAGATAAATTGGACAAATCTGTGCCTGAAATTCTTGGCGAAGCAAGGAGAACAATGAAACTGACGAAGCTGACAACTGCATTTATTTTAACCTGCGCTTTGACGAGCGGACAATTTTTAGTCGTTTCCGCGCAACAGATTACGCCGCCGAAATATCCGAACGTCGCGCTCGGTCGCGGCAGCGGCTCGAAAAGCGGTTCAAGTGAAACGGAAAAACTCACGCCCGAACTGCGGATGCTTTACGCGCAATATCGCGGAAGCGGCGGAAAAGGGAGTAGCGGCAGTCCGGTCGAAATTAAATTTAACGGCGAACAATTGAAGGAAGTTTTCGGAATCAGAGATGCGGAAAACTCCAATCCGTCGGTTGCCGTTGCCGTCACGACGAGCGCGAATACGGACATCGCCGCGCTCAAAAAAGCCGGAATGAAAGTTTATATGCGGCAGGGAAATACCGTTTACGGGCAAGTCTCGGTTTTGAATCTGGCGAAAATCGCGGGCGAAAAAAATGTCAGCCAAATCGCCGCGACGAAATCGGCGAAAGCACCGGATTTGCCGAAAGAACTCGCGCCGCCGATTTTGCGCTCGCCAAACTCGAAAAGCGGCGACGCGCCGGTTTCAAACGCGAATAATACAACTAAAAAAACGCCGCTCGCCAATGAATTTAACAAAGCCGGAATGACCGGCAAAAATGTTCTGGTCGGCGTGATTGATTCGGGAATTGACTGGCGGCACAAGGATTTTATGAAAGCGGACGGCACTTCGCGCATCGTCGCCATCTGGGATTTATTCGACGATTCGTTCGCGCAGTCGGGCGGTGTAATCGGAACTGTGCCGCCGAAACTTATTCCCGACGGTGACGCTCTGCCGGGAACGATTTACACGAACGCGCAGATTAACGCCGCGCTCAAAGGCAGCGGCAAAATTAATACGGTTGACAATCAGGGACACGGCACAGCGACCGCCGGAACTGCAGCGGGCAACGGCGGCGCAGCGGGCGCAAAATTCGCCGGAGTCGCGCCCGCAGCCGATTTGATAATCGTCAAAGCGTCGGACTGCGGCGGCTTTGTTGACGCATATATTCTCGGCGCGAAATGGATCGTCAACACGGCGAAAGAGTTGAATCGTCCGGTCGTCGTCAATCAAAGTTTCGGCGGACATTTCACGGCGCACAACGGCACGGAACAGGAAGAAGCGTTTTTGAATTCACTGACCGGCAAAGGTATTCCGGGCGTGATTTTCACGGTTTCGGCGGGCAATGAAGGTCAATACAGTATGCACTCCAACGGGCAATTCGGACCGCGCCGCGAAGGGCAAGCTGACATTTCGAGCCGTCCGATTTCGGTGACGATTCCGGCTGACCGCGCCGGAAAAGACGGCTCGGTTCTGCTCGGCGTGTTCGATTCAAAAGACGAATGGGGCGTGCTGGTCGAACCCGTCGGCGCATCGGCTCTGCTCGATAAAGACGGCAAACCGATTTCATTTTCGCTCTTTAAGGTTGACGGCGAACTGCGTTATCTGCTCGACGAAGGCGTGAAGAAACCTGACTGGTTCGACGCATATTTGGTCGAAATACTGAGCAATTCAAAGTTCGGCGAGGTCAACGACACGCTTGCCGTCAGCCTGCCGCCGGGCGCGTATCGCCTCTGGGGATTCGGGGCGACGGCGAAAGTCACAAACGGCAATTTCGATTTTTACGCGCCGAACTTCCGCGCCGTTGATTTCGGTTTGGGAACGACGAAAACCGGAATGGTCGGTTCTCCCGGCAATGCCGCCAACGTCATTACGGTCGCCGCGTATAATTTCCGAAATAGTTGGCAGAACACGGTCGGCGGCGAAACGCGCTTTAATTTCAACATCGGCGACATCGCCGATTATTCGAGTCCGGGCGGCAAACGGGCGATTGACGGCGTTTATAAACCCGACATCGCCGCGCCCGCCAATTACACGATTTCGCCGTTGTCACAAACGGCAGACCTCAACAGCAAATCCTGTGAGGGCGAAAGTATGGCGGCGAGTCTCGGCAAAAGCTACGTCACGGCGGACGGAACGCATATCGCTTGGAGCGGAACGAGCGCGTCGTCGCCTTTCACGGCGGGCGTAATCGCGCTGATGCTGCAAAAAAATCCGACTTTAGATGCCGAACAAGTCAGACAAATCTTAATCAAAACCGCGAAAAAAGGCGGCAGCGTCGGCGCGGTTCCGAATCCGAGTTGGGGCTACGGAATGCTTGATGCGGCGGCGGCTTTGCAGGCGACACCGCTGCCGAAAGCATCGCCGAAACGAGCCGGCAAGTAAAAATTTATAACAAGTTTGACGGATTTAATCGAAAAATTCATTCGCAAAAAAATCTTTCAAAAATTGTCCGAAATCAACAAAATTTCCGGCGATTTTTCAAAGGGGCAAAATAAAACAGAAACCTAGGAGATAAATAAAAAACAATGAAATTTAAATTAATGATAGCGATGTGTTTATTGGGTCTGGTGTTGGCGGGTTCGCCTCTGATGTCTTCGACGGCGTTCGCGCAGGCAAAGCAGACGAAAGCCAACAAAAAGAAAAAACAAGTCGGCGACGAAGTTAAAGGCGCGAAAGGAATGTCGAACTCGAAAGGTTCCGACAGCGACCCGAACATCAAACAGGGCGAAACGCTGAACGATATAGACGCGCTGATGGGAATGCCGACGGCAAAAGGCGGCGGCAAAGGCAAGGGCGCGGCTTACGATTGCGAAGTTCAACTCGACAATTGGACGGCTTACAGCGTCAAAATGTATATTAACGGAAACTATCGCGGCTTTTTATCGGCAGGCGGCGAATCAACGCTTTATTATACGCCGGGACAGACGACGATTTACTCCCGCGCCGATTTTACCGACGGTTCGTATTACACTTGGGGACCGAAAACCTACGAATGCGGCGCAAACCAATTTATCTACTTTAAGATGAATCCGTAGTCTCAATGTCAGAACCGCCTGCGTCAGCCGGCGGTTCTGACAAATTCGATAAATATGAAAACTCGATTTTTAGCGGCAATCTTTTTAATGTTTATTGCGACGTTTTATTTCGCGCCGCAGGGACATCTACAAATTCAAACGCCGGTTAAAACAAATCAGCCGGAAGCACCGAAATTCGCGCTGCTCGTCGGCATCAACCGCTACAAAAAATATAAGGACATCAACGTCAACATCCGCGATTTGCGCGGGACGCATAACGATGTCGGTTTGATGAAAAGTCTGCTCGCCGATTACGGTTTCAAGGAAGAATCGGCGGGCGCGATTTCAGATAAATACCCGTGCGGACAACAGACGGCGACTTCAAATGTCAAAACGCTCTGCTCCGAACAGGCGACGCAAGCCGCGATTCGGGAGAATTTTAAGAAACAGTTGATCGAGAACGCCAGAAATTATTTTGTCGCTAATAAATTTACAACGGCTGACCGCGATAAAGGCGCGAACGTCGTCTTTTTTTACAGCGGACACGGCTCGAAACTGGAAGATGTAAACGGCGATGAATCGGACGGGATTGATGAAACCATCGTCGCGCAGGATTCGGATCGAAACGGTGTCAAAGATATTATTGACGACGAATTCGACGCTTTTTACAAAGAACTCAGCCGATACACGACGAATATTACGATGATGTTCGACAGTTGTCATTCGGGGACGATTTCGCGTGATGCCGATTCTCACAAGAAAAGCGTCGAGCGCGACATCAAAGTAAAAAACAATTCACGCGGCGGCAATCCGACTTTGAACGACGGCATCAATTTTCCCGGCAACGCCAATTACGTTACGATTTCCGGCAGTTTGCCGACGCAGGAATCGCAGGAAGATATTTTCACCGACACGACGACCAAACAGGAACAATGGGACGGCGCGCTGACGTATAATTTCGTCAATTTGCTGCGCCAGAATCCCGGTTTGAGTTACCGCGAAATCATCAATTTGATGCGCCCTTCGGTTTCAAAATTCAATCAAACGCCGCAGGTCGAAGGCGACATTGACCGGCAGGTTTTCGGTTCTTCGTCAACACGCGGCGCGGTCTCGCTCGCCATCGTCGGAACGCCGCAAAAAGTTAAGAAAACTTTTGAAAAGCAGGAAGTCGAAGTCAGCGAAATAAATCTCGCGGTCGGCGCAATCGTCGGCGCGGGCAAAGACGCGGCGATTGCCGTTTTCGGGACGAAGGCGGGCGATAAAACGCGCCAACAAATCGGCAGCGGAATTGTCACTGCGGCGGGTGATTTTACCTCGACGGCGGAAGTTACACTCTTTGACGCAAACACCAAAGAAATTCCGGCGGACGCGACTGTAAAAATCGTTTCGCCGAGCTTTAATAAAGACGACAAACAAACCGTTGCGCTCGATATTTCGACGGGAAGCAAAGGCGCAGATGAATCGAAAACTTTGAGCGACATCGAAGAAAAGTTAAAAGATAACGCTTTGCTGAAAACCGTCAGAACGCCGAATTTACTCGGTTCAATCGGGAACAGCCGCAGCGCGAATTCAGCTAATGCGTCGGAAAAATCAACTGATTGGGACGTGGCGGTCGTGCGCGGAACTTACAAAGATTTCAAATTCGGTAATGCCCAGCCCGATTTCTCGAAAATTACGAAAAGCGGCAAAGGCGAGGCGGACGATTCGTGCCGCCGAACGAAATTCGTCGGCGATA
>JAYVGL010000226.1:0-10020 GCA_043772175.1 Pyrinomonadaceae bacterium
GTTCGAGCAACTCGAATTGCGGATCGGTTAAATCAGTGGTGTAAGCCATCGTTAGAGTAAAAATGATTTCCCGTTAAACTGCAAACAGGTTCTATAGAAATGAAAAAACGCCCGCACAAAATAATCAAAATCGCCGCGCTGATTCTGATTATTTTGTGCGTCGTTCTGTTCGCCGTAATTCTACAGAGCGCGACCGATCAAGCCGTGACAAAAAAATTTACGAAAAACGAAAATCTGCCGACCATCAAAGCCGATTGGCAAGGCACGCCGATTGGCGAAAAAGACCGCTTCGTCAACCACGAATTCCCGTATCTCCCGTCGCCGCTCGATTTATTGAAGTGGCAATTGAGGACGAACCCACAGCAACAGGAGAAGATAAATGACCAAACGCGGCTCGCCGTCAAAGACCCGACCGAATTTTTAAACGGCGATCAGGACGGCATTCTGTGGTTCGGACACGCATCGTTTTTCATTCGTCTGAACGGCGCGAACCTTTTGATTGATCCGGTTTTCGGCGAACCGCCGTTTATCACGCGCTACGTTACGCCTCCGCCGATTGAAAAACTGCCGAAAACTGATTACATCCTGATCTCGCACGACCACCGCGACCACTGCGACGAAGCAACGATTAAACAGCTGACCGCCAAGTTTCCCGACGCGCAGATTCTCACCGGATTGCGAATGGAAGAGTTGCTGAAAGACTGGAATTCATCGAACGCCGAAATTCAGACCGCCGGTTGGTATCAGCAGTTTGGTTTGCCGAACAACAAAATTAAAGTCACGTTTTTACCTTCGCGCCATTGGACGCGGCGCGGTTTGTTCGATACGAACCGGCGTTTGTGGGGCGCGTTCGTCATCGAGGGCGCAGGCAAAACGATTTATTTCGGCGGCGATTCCGGTTACGGCAGTCATTATCAGGAACTCGCTGCGCTGTTTCCAAAGATAAATTATTTCATCGCCGGCATCGGCGCGTATCAGCCGCAATTTATTATGAAACCCAACCACAATACACCCGCCGAAGCGTTTCGGGGTTTTCTTGATGCCAAAGCCGATTATATGATTCCGATGCACTTCGGACGCTTCGACTTGTCGGACGAGCCGCCGAGCGAACCTTTAGGATTGTTAATGGAGAAAGCGGCGGAAGCAAACTTGACGGACAAAATAAAAAATTTGCAGATAAATGAAAGTTTTGCAATGAATTAAAAAATAGAAAGCGCACAGATTTTCCTGTGCGCTTTCTATTTCTATCCTCGCGTCGGATTACCCGATAAACATCTCGTCCTCGGTGTAAACGCGGTCAATGCGTTTCGGCGAAGGCGCAAACAGAACTTCCAAACCTTTGCGAACGCCCGCCATCACCGCCGCGATTTCCTGCGCCGGGATGACGATTCTTTCCTGCACGAAATCAGCCGTCGTCGTAACCTGCAACTGCGTTCGGTCTATCGTTTGGCTGACGAGCGCGACCTTGTCCTTCGCCATAATCGCCGTGTCGCTGACGAGCAGTTTTATTTCCGCCACTTCATCCTTAATCAGCGCGGCGGACTCGGAAAAGTATTTCGTCGCCGTCGTCAGGCTTTTAGAAATTTCCGTAAACTGCACCGAAATCTCTTTTCCCTGAACGCTCATCGCGTTAACCTGCTTCAACAGCGGGTCAACTTTTTCTTCCAAACGGCTCACCGTGCCGATGATCTTTTTGATCACCAGGGCGATTGCCACCAATGCCGCCGCCATCACTATAAAACAGACGGCGATGACGATGGACGCGATCATTATCCAAAAAATAGGTTCGCTGGCATTCATAAATTAGCTTTCCGATTTCATATCGCCGGTTTTCGGATAAGTCGGGCGACCTTCGGTAATCGCCTTCGATTCGTTGCGGCGTTTCTCGTCGGTGTAGGCTTCTTTTCCGGCTTCGATGGCGGCGGTAAAAGGATTTGAAGCACCCGAAACCGCACCCTTGGCTTTATCGGCGATCTCGCCCGCTTTGCCCGCGATCTCTCCGGCTTTATCCTGCGCCGTCGAATACAGTTCACCGGCTTTGTCCTGCGCCGTTGTGTAAACTTCGCTCGCCTTATCCTGCGCGGACGAAATAATTTCACCGGCTTTATCGCGGGTAACTTCGTAATACTCACCGGCTTTATCGCCGACCAGTGCGGCGGTTTCCTTGCCTTTCTCCACACCTTTGCGGGTTACGTCGGCAATATCGCCGCGTAGTTCTTCGCCCGACTTCGGCGCGAAAAGCAGTGCCAGAATCGCGCCGATGCCGCCGCCGACCAGCAGATAAGTTAATTTTGTCGTTGAACTCGTTTCTTTTTCGTATTCGTATTTCATATCTTTATCTCCTTTTTTCGTAGAAATCATCAAAAAATGTATCAAAACAGAACAAATCTCTCGACACTTTTTAACAGGTGAAATATAGCAAATAGTAAGCCACAAGACCGGGAAAAGTAAAAAGTGAAAAGCGAAAAGTGAACAGGGGAAAATAATTCAGATTTTTCGGGCTTTGATTACGCGCTCGATTCCTTGAAAATCAAGACGCGCTTCGACTCTTTGCCAAATGTTTCGGTCGAACATTTCTTTGACTTCGGCGAACTGCAAGTGTCCGATTTCCAAAAGCAGAAAACCTTTCTCGTTGAGAAACGGCGGCGCATCGGTGATAATTTTCTTGATTATCGAAAGTCCGTCCGCGCCGTCGGTCAGAGCCGCCGCCGGTTCGTAACCGCGCACTTCGATTTGCAGAGTTTTCATCTCTTCAATCGAGACATACGGCGGGTTGGAAATGATTAAATCGAATTTCTCGTCGCTCAGATTTTCGTAAACGTCGGATTCTCTTAGCTCAAGCCTTTCGATGACTTCGTTCGCTTCCGCATTCTTTCGGGCAACTGCTAAAGCCTTCCCGGAAATATCCAAGCCGACTGTTCTTGAGGTTTTGCTTTCGTGCAGAATCGCCGTCGAAATGCAGCCTGAACCGATACCGACTTCGCAAAATCGCGCGTTTTTCGGCAAAATTTCAATCGCTGTTTCGACCAGCAATTCAGTTTCGGGACGCGGAATCAAAACGTCTTTGGAGACGATAAAATTCAAACCGTAGAATTCCTGGCTGCCCGTAATGTATTGAAAAGGTTCGCGCTTTGCCCGCCGTTCGATAAAATTTCGGAAGCGTGTTTCTTCGTCGTCGGACAATTCATAATCGTCGTGCGCGATGAGGAAAGTTTGGTTTTTGTGCAGCGCGAAAGCCAACAGAGATTTCGCTTCACGGCTCGGTTCGGCAACGCCGCCGGCTTGCAGAATCGCGGCGGATTTTTTGAGATGTGCGGAGATTTTCGTCATCGGTGCCGTCGAGCGGTTTATCGCGCGCCATCGCCGCGCAAAACGGCGGGCAAGGTCAATAAAATTATCTTCAAATCGAGCCACAACGACCAGTTTTCGATGTAGTATAAATCAACTTCGACCATCTCCTCGAACGTCAGGCGATTTCTGCCCGAAACCTGCCACAAGCCGGTGATTCCCGGCTTCATATCGAGCCGCCGGCGGTGTTTTATTTCGTAATCTGCGACCTCGTAGGGAATCGGCGGACGCGCTCCGACGACGCTCATTTCGCCGCGCAGAACATTTAAAAACTGCGGCAGCTCGTCAAGGCTCGTGCGGCGTAAAAATTTACCGAAACTCGTTACACGCGGATCGTTTTTGACCTTGCCAAAAACCGGATTCTCGTCGTCGCCCACGTTCGCTTCTTCGAGACCTTTAATGTTTTTGCGATATGCGGCGCGGTGAATTTCATCGTCCGAGTCGGCTTTCATCGTCCGAAATTTGTAGCAGAGAAATTTTCGTCCGTCCATCCCGACGCGCTCTTGTTTGAACAAAATCGCGCCGCGTGAATCGAATTTGATGCCGATGGCGATCAAAAACCAAACCGGCGCAAGCGTCAGAATCGCCGCCGCCGCAATTGAAATATCGAAAGCGCGTTTGATAAATTTTTCCGCATCCGAAAGCGGTTCGCGGAAAAGTCTGACCATCGGCAGCACGCCGATTTGCTCGACGCTCGTCTTTTGCGGCATAAAATTAAACAGCGACGGCGCAAGCCGAAATTCGACTTTCTGCTTTCTGCCGATCTGCATCATCGCTTCAAAAAGTTTCTCGCTCGGAACCGAGTCGTCCGTGATAATCACTTCCTGAATCGCCAAATCACGAATCACGTCGGGCAAATCCGCGAGATTTCCAACAATCGGAACACTTCGATTTGGGATTTTAGATTGTGAATTTTGGATTATTTCATCGCTGACGCTTAAATTTTGAAATTCGTAATTCGTAATTCGTAATTCGTTCTCAATGATTCCGACCACGCGATAGCCCAAATCCGTGCGTTCCTGAAGCTCCCGAATCGTCTGTTCGGCTTCGGCGTTCGTGCCGACGATCAGAGTCGGAATCAGGTTGATGTCGCGCTTTCTGACTAAAGTCTGCAAATATCGCAATCCGAAATGAAACATTGAAAAAGCGACGAGCGCGACGACGAAATCGAGGGCGAAAACGCCGCGTGAATAGGAAAATTCACGGAACGCGAAACCGCCGCGAAACAAAAACGTAAACGCGATAATCAGAAGCGAGCCGACCGCGACGGCTTTGAAAATTTTGATGAATTCGACGATGTAGGAAAACGCGCCCTGAAGACGATAAACTCTCTGATAAACCAGCATCGCCAGCCGAATCGGGATGAGGAAAAATAAAACTCCGGCGTAAGGCACAAATTCTTTCGACCACGCCCACGCCGTCGCCGAAAAAACCGCATCGCCTTCGCGCCAGACGAAAGAAATCATAAAACACGCCGCCGCCAAACCCGCGTCAGCCAGTAAAATCAACGCTTTGACGAGCGGCATCACACAAACGGGAACGCGATTTTTCGTTTTCGTTAATTTCGGTTTGACGGCGGCTTCGGCTTTCATTAGTTGATGTAAATTCGGTTTTCCGCTTCGTCAATAATTCTTTGCCACTCGACGAGTTTTCGCTGCCGTTTTCGCAAACCGAACATCAGCCAAACTATTTCGGTCAAATAAGCCAAACCGTAAACTATCACGACGAAAAAATCGGAGGGTCGCTGCAAGAGGAAAACCAGCAGCACGTTAACGGAAATGAGCAGACTGGAAACTTTCGTAAAGGTGTAAAATCTTTCGGATAATTTTCTTTGCCGATTTTGAATCTCCGTTTGAAGAACGGATTTCTCCGAATGCAACGCCATCTCGCTTTTCGTCTCGTCGCTTAAATTGGTTTGTAATCGGTATTCGCTCATCAAAGTTTACGGTTCGCCAACAATCAAATCTATCATTTTGTTCGGTTCGTTCAAATTGCCGACCAATCGCTGCGAGAATTTTCATACTGACATTTGAATCCGCCTGCGCTATTCTTTGAGAATCAAATGAAGATTTTAATCACCGCGCCGAGCCTCGATGAACATAAAAACGTCAGCGGAATTTCGACGCTCGTCTCGCAAATCATTAAGCACGGGCAAGCCGAATTTTATCATTTTGAAGCGGGCAGACGCGACGGCGAAAAAATTAACGCGCCGTGGATTTCCTCGCAAATGCTTTTGGTTCCGCGTTTTCTAAACTTGATTCGCCGCGAAAAAATTGATCTCGTCCACATCAACACAGCACTCGTGCCGCTTGCGATTGTCCGCGATGCCGCGCTCGTTTTTGCGGCGCGAATGCTGAAACGTCCCGTTCTGCTTCATCTGCACGGCGGGCGTTTTTTGATGGAGGATTTTGAAAATAATCTGCTGGCAGGCATCGCCGAAAAGATGTTTCGCGGCGCGAATAAAATACTGGTTTTGAGCGAACTTGAAAAAGAAAGTTTGGCGAAGCGTTGGACGAATCTCGAAGTCGGGGTTCTGCCGAACGCCGTCGTTATTGATGAAATCCCGAACCTCGAAAAAACCGCGTCGGATGAAAAAACGATTATTTACCTTGGCAGGCTGTACGAATCCAAAGGCTTGTTTGAAATCGTCGAAGCCTGCCGAATACTAAAAAACGACGACGTTGAATTTCAATTCCGATGTTTCGGCGCGGGCGCGTTGAAAAAATTTTTCACGGCGGAGATGTCGGCGATTCTCGGCGATAAATTTTATTACGGCGGCGTTATTTCGGGCGCGGAAAAGTGGAAACAGTTGGCGGAAAGCGATATTTTCCTGTTGCCGTCGCGCTACGGCGAAGGCTTACCGATAGCGATGCTCGAAGCGTTAGCGGCGAGATGTGTCGTCGTCGCCGCCGATGTCGCCTCCGTTCGCGCCGTGATCGAAGACGGCGCAAACGGTTTCCTGGTCGAACCTTACAACGTCGCGCAAATCGTCGAGAAGTTAAAATTTATATTGTCCGACCGCGCCGATTACGAAACTTTGCGGCGCAACGCCCGCGCTACCGTCGAAAAAAATTTCGCGTTTGCCGATTATATCGTCAAACTTGAAAACATCTATGCGAAATTAGTCGCACCAAAATAGAATTCGCTATTTATTCTGATCGTAGAGAGACAACCCCAACCCGAATTTCGCGCTGGCGCGGCGCAAAGCCATAGACTCCGCGTTTGAGCTGGAATCGCCGTAAGAATCCAGCGTTTCGTCTTCCTGCCCGGTCGCTTCACGGTAAGTTACGCCCTCCAAACTCGGAATCGAAAGCCGCACGATCATAATCAATTTTCCGGCGACCGATTCAATCGCACGAATTTCATAACACCAGCCGGGCGCGAAATGGTCGAGATATTTCACCGCGTCGTGCCACGCCAGATAAGAAATTTCTTTGCCGCCCTGCCGCCGTTTTCGCAGATGTTTTTCGGCAATCGGTTTGGATAAATCCTTGACGATTTCGCGGATTGAACGCAGTTCGTTTTTAGGCTCCGCCGGTTTGGTTTCAATCGTTTCCAGTCCGACTGCTGTTTGAGTCGTCATATATTTTTCCTTCTAAAGCAAGCTAAATTTGTTTCATCTGTGAAACAATATCACTACTTTTCCTTCAAATCAAGCGGTCGAAGTCCGCCGTCTTCAAATAGTAATCGCTTCCCGATATTCGCCCCAGACATTTCGCAGACGGTGTGAAATCTCGCCGACCGTCACGTAACTTTCCACGCAGTCTAAAATTTTCGGCAGCATATTTTCATCATTGTTTGCCGCTTCTTCTAATTTTGATAAAGCATTTTCGGCTTTCGCGGCATCGCGTTTTTCACGAACGGCGCGGGTGCGTTCGATTTGGTTGCGTTCGACTGCCGCGTCGAGCCGCAGCGTCGGAATCGTTTCGTCTTCTTCGATTTGAAATTTATTGACACCGACGACGACGGCTTCGTTTTTTTCGACGGCTTTTTGATACTGAAACGCGGCTTCCTGAATTTCCCTTTGCGGAAAACCGTTTTCGATAGCTTTCAGCATTCCGCCCATCGCGTCAATTTTTTCGATATAGGCGACGGCTTTTTGTTCCAGATCGTTCGTCAATTCTTCAATCGCATAGCTTCCGGCGAGCGCGTCCACGATGTCGGCAACGCCGGATTCGTGCGCGATAACTTGCTGCGTTCTGAGCGCGATTCGCGCCGCTGTTTCGGTCGGCAAACTCAACGCTTCGTCCATTCCGTTCGTGTGAAGCGACTGCGTTCCGCCGAAAACCGCCGCGAGTGCCTGAATCGTTGTCCGCACGATATTTACTTCCGGCTGCTGCGCCGTCAAAGTCGAACCGGCGGTTTGCGTGTGAAATCGCAGCATCAGTGATTTCGGATTTTTCGCGCCGAATCGCTTCCGCATAATCTTCGCCCAAAGCCTCCGCGCCGCCCGAAATTTGGCGACTTCTTCCAGCAAATTCAAATGCGAATTAAAGAAAAACGACAGGCGCGGCGCGAAATCGTCAACCTTCAAACCGACGGAAATCGCCGCGTCAACATACGCGATGCCGTCCGCCAAAGTAAACGCCAACTCCTGCGCGGCGGTCGAACCGGCTTCGCGGATGTGATAGCCGGAGATGGAAATCGTGTTCCAATTCGGAACTTCCGAAGCGCAGAAAGCGAACGTATCGGTAATCAAACGAAGCGAAGGTTTCGGCGGATAGATATAAGTTCCGCGAGCGATGTATTCCTTCAAAATATCGTTTTGAATCGTTCCCTGAACTTTGTCGAACGCCACATTCTGCTTTCGCGCCACCGCTAAATACAAACAAAGAAGCGTCGAAGCCGTCGCGTTAATCGTCATCGAAGTCGAAACCGCATCCAGCGGAATGCCGTCAAAAAGCGTCAGCATATCCTCCAAAGAATCAATCGCCACGCCGACTTTGCCGACTTCGCCCGCCGCCAAATCATCGTCCGAATCGAGTCCGATCTGCGTCGGCAAATCGAACGCGACGCTCAAACCCGTCGTTCCCGCCGACAGCAGATATTTGTAGCGTTTGTTGGAATCCTCGGCAGTCGCAAATCCGGCGTATTGGCGCATCGTCCAAAACTTTCCGCGATACATATTTTTCCGCACACCGCGCGTGTAAGGAAATTCGCCCGCCGCGCCGATTTCCGTTTCGTAATCAATTGTCGAGTTTTCAGGATTGTAGTCGTTCGGCAGTTCGATGCCCGAAGAAGTTTCAAATTTGTCGCGTCGTTCACTCATAACGCCGATAGATTACCACACTAAGCCACCGAAAAACATCGCGTCAGCCGGGAATGATTTTGATTCTGCGCGGCTTTTTATTATCATCAACGAAATCATTTCGCCATTTTTTTGGACTTTTTCATACGAAAACAATGCTTGAATCCGCAGAATTATTAAATATCAAACAAGCGAGCATTTGGGCAACCGCGCACCTCGGCAAAACCGTTACGCCGTCCAACATCGCTTACCTTCTCAACTACGGCAGAGTTCCCAAAGTCGGCGATAACGGCGGCACTTTGATTGCCAAGCAGGATTTGATTGATTATTACGAAACGCTGCAAAGAGAAACGAGCTGGACGAAAAAACTCGGCGGCGATTTGAATTGGGCGTTGTCATTCGACCAATACAAAGAATCGGAGACGACCAAGCACGTTCACCGCCTGCATCCGTATAAAGGCAAATTCATTCCGCAATTAGTCGAGTATTTTTTAGATTCGCACACGGACAAATTCAAAACCGAAACATTTTTCAAGCAAGGCGACATCGTTCTCGATCCGTTTTGCGGCAGCGGCACAACGCTTGTGCAGTCAAATGAATTAGCGATTAACGCCATCGGCATTGATGTTTCGGCTTTTAATGCGCTGATTTCAAACGTCAAGATCAAACGGGTCAATCTCGTCGAACTGCAAACGCGCATCAATGATATTTCGCACTGGCTTCGAGCGTTCACCGCCGAGCAAGCCAACGTCGAATTTGAAACGAAGCTGACCGAATATCTCAAAAAATATAACGATAAATATTTCCCGTCGCCCGAATTCAAAATCCGCGCCCGCCGAACAGATTTTGACGATAAAATTTACGCGGCAGAACACGAAGCCGTTGTTTTGAAAAAGTATGAGGAACACATCGAACTCTACGACATCAAACTCAAACAGGATAAAGCCGAAAGATTTTTAGATAAATGGTTCGTCGCTTCCGTTCGTGAGGAAATTGATTTCGTTTCTAAACAAATCGAAAAAGTTGAAAGCGTAGAAATCCGCGATGTTTTAACGGTGATGTTGAGCCGCACGATTCGCAGTTGCCGCGCCACGACACACGCCGACCTTGCGACTTTGGTCGAACCCGTTACGACAACTTACTATTGTGCGAAACACGGGAAAATCTGCAAACCTTTGTTCACAATTGTTTCGTGGTGGGAAAGATACGCTGCCGATACCGTCAAGCGTCTGGCGGAATTCGACAAACTGCGAACCGACACCGCGCAGATTTGTCTGAACGGCGATTCGACCAACATTGATATTTTCGCCGAACTCGAAAAGCGTAATAAACCGCTCGCCGAATTAGCGAAAAAGCAAAAGATTCGCGGCATTTTCTCCAGTCCGCCGTATGTCGGCTTGATTGATTACCACGAACAACACGCC